>NZ_MVOJ01000024.1:0-106472 GCF_002018845.1 Pseudomonas sp. MF6394 | reverse complement strand
GGCCACCTCATGAACACTACTGGCAGACAGGCACTCTTCAATCAATGATTGCTTGAGCGCTAGGTTGTATTTCGTCATGGAACACTCTCCCGAGGGGGCAGGTGTCCAACATTCGGGGGGCAGTTCAACGGCGGGTCACTTTCGAAAAGCGCGAAAGTAACCAAAGCGCTCTTGCCCCACCACTCGGCACCTCGCTTAGGCTCGGTGTGCCCGAACGCAGGCTTGAATCCGTGGGCCGCCGCCACGCGCCATCCATGGCGCGGGGCGGCTAACCCGGCGTCCTGCCGGGTTACCCACGAATTCAAGCCTGCGTTCGGCCAGCGTGGTTTAACGGGGCGCCTGAGATCAAGATCACAAGCAGATCAAGAGCAAGATCAAGAGCGGCTCGCTTCGCATCGTGGTTACCGTTAACCCGTCACTGGGCTACGCCAGTCATCCGAGCCGGACGTTCCGGCGACTTCGTGAGTCCAGATGATTTTGCGATAGGTGAAGTGCACATCCTCCAGATGGGTGAAGTGGGCGTTGTCTGGGTCTTGGCAGTTGGGCATGCGCGATTGGATGTCGACGATGGTGGCGCCTTCCAGTTCAATCGTGAAGTAATGCTCCTGGGTTCCGGCCGAGGATGTGCGTAGCCATTCGAGGCGGCAGGACACTTCTTCGCCGGTGGTCAGGGCGCTGAACAGCAAGGGTGAGGATTTATCGAAAACCTTGCTGATCATCAGCGGTTTATGCACGCGCTGACCGGTCGGCTGGCCCGACTGCGGGTCGCGGGGAATGATTACCTGATGAGCAAACGCCTGCACCAGAATCTGGTCCTCATGGCCTTCCTGATAAATGTTGCCTACCGAGTCCTGGGTAAATGTGCCTGCCGTAATCAAACCTTGTTTGACACCGGTGATGGAGAGGTACGCGGGTGTGGGCATGACGGGTTTCCTTGCCTGATTGAGTAGGTATTGCCGGGCAGCGAGAGCGCTGACCGGGCAGGTTCCTATAACAAGAAGCGTGCCTGAAAGTGTGAGGCTCAATGAAATAAGGGCGAAAAATACTCGGCATCCTTTATTGAGCGTTTGCTGTAGTGCTGTGGGTGGTTTTTAGTGTCATTAGTTGCACAGATATGCGCATTTAGTTGCTCATGTCATATGTTTGGTAAATGCATGGTTTTAGGCTGTGGATGATGGGTTTCGCTTGGGTGAGCTGCGCAAATAGCTGCGCAGGCCTTTATTTTCAGGTGGTGTAGGATGTTTCTTAAGTTCCGTTCTGTTACTTGCTGATTGTTTTTTTCGTGGCTAAGGTTCGCTCACTTCAATGTGTTTTGAGCGGAAGTTCAAGGGCGGTTTAACAGTGATGTTAATTTTGCCTACTTTGCCTTGGATGGTTGTGTGCAGCCCAAAATGGTTTATTCAGAAAAGCAATATGCCTATTACTTAGAACTTGCACGGACAGCGTGTTCGCCAAGCAGTTTTGTTGGCAGTGACATGCGCTATTCAAGTGAGTTTGAAGTGCTGGAAGCCGAGCTGGGCAAGGCGCACTCCATTCATGGGGCAGGCCTGCCGGATTGGCAGAAGATCAGCGAAATCAGTGAGTGCATTCTGCGTGAGCATTCCAAGGATCTGCGCGTCGCCGCCTGGTTGGCCTGGGCCCTGTACCAGCGTGATTCATTTGCTGGGTTGCTGGCGGGGCTCGGAGTGTTGCGTGAACTCTGCGAGCGTCATTGGGCGCAGGTCTATCCCGTTAAGCTGCGTACCCGCATTGCGGTGTTTGGCTGGTTAGTGTCGCGCCTTGAACAAGTGTGTGCGCACAACGTCCCGCTCGAGGATCAACGACCTTTATGTCAGGCGCTGCTGGAACACCTGGAATGTCTTGATCGGCTATGGGGCGAACAGCTTGGCAGCGAGGCGCCGTTACTGTTGCCGGTTCGCCGGCAGCTGTCGGCGCGTTTGGCCCAGGCTACAGCCGAACCTGGCGGCGTCGCGGGCATCATTGCCCAGGTCAAGCCAGCGCCAACTCCACTGCTACAGGCCGAGCAACCGCTCAATAACGAAAAAGACGCGCACAAACGGCTGCGCGCCTTGCAGGAGCAGGCTCGACCTTTATGTGCCTGGTGGTTGCGTCAGGATGCCACCGACCCGCGTGCCTTGCGCCTGGCCCGAACCTTGGCGTGGCTGATGCTCGTCAATTATCCCGACGCCAATAGTGAGCGGGTGACGGCGCTGCGCCCATTGGCTGGCGACAAGCGCAAGCGCTATCAAGACCGCTTCAGCCAAGGCCATTACACCGATCTGTTGCTTGAACTTGAGGTCAGCCTGGCCGGTGCGATGTTCTGGTTCGACGGGTTGCGCATGATCTGGGAGTGCCTGGAGGCCTTGCACGCAGAGCTGGCCATGACCGAACTGGAAATGCAATTCGCTCTGCTGCTGCATCGCTTGCCGAACCTGCCTGAGTATCGGTTCGAGGACGGCACGCCCTTTGCCGACCCCGCGACAGGTGAGTGGATCGCGCTTCACGTGATGCGTCACGTACACAAGCCCGAGCCCTCCAGTGTGGTCGTCGACAGCGTCGCACAGCCTTGGGACGCGGCGTTGCAAGCCGTGATGCCCTGCCTGCGCAAGGACGGCCTCAAGGCTGCGGTGGGGGGGCTCAAGCAAGGGCTGCGGGCGGCGTGCGGTGATCGAGCGCGCTTTCATTGGCACCTGGCGCTGGCCAGGTTGTGTGTGGCGGCCGGCAAGCATGACCTGGCCAGGATCCAGCTGGAACAACTCGACCTGCAGTTACAGCGCACGGGCCTGGAAAATTGGGAGCCGCAGCTGGCCGTGCAAGTCGGCCAGTTGCTGTATCGCTGCTACGACCTGTTGCCACAAAACCAATCCGTACAAGACGCAAAAGACACCCTGCATCGCCGGTTGTGCCATTTCGACCTGGAAGCAGTACTTGAATAGTGCCTCATCAAAAAGGAAAAGCACCATGGCCAAAGACGGTTCGGTAGCCCCAAAGGAACGCATCAACATTACCTTCAAACCCGCCGTCGGTGGCGCTCAGGAAGACGTCGAGCTGCCGTTGAAGCTGCTGGTGCTGGGGGATTTTTCCCTGCGCGCGGACCCGCGCAAACTTGAAGATCGCAAGCCCATCGGCATCGACAAGCCCACCTTTGACGAGGTGTTGGCCAAGCAAGCATTGAGCCTGACGCTGAGCGTGCCCAACCGCCTCCAGGAGGCAACCGACACGGAAGAGTTGCCGGTCCAGGTGCGGATCAGCGCGATGAAGGACTTCAACCCCGCGAACCTGGTGGAACAGATTCCGCAATTGCAAAAGCTGATGGCTTTGCGTGAGGCGTTGGTGGCGCTCAAGGGCCCGCTGGGTAATACGCCCAGCTTTCGCAACGCTATCGAGCGGACGCTGGCCAATGGCGACTCGCGCGCACGAGTGCTCGCCGAATTGGGGCTGGATAGGCCCCAAGCCTGACATTTTCAGTAAAAGGACACTGACACCATGACCACGATTCAACACGGCCCGCAACCCGTACAGGTTATCGAAGGCGGTAGCATCCTCGATAACATCATTTCCCAGACATTGCTCAGCGCCGACGACGAGGCTTATGGCATCGCCAAGCGCGGGGTCTCGGCGTTTATCGCAGAGCTGGTCAAGCCACATAATTGTGACGAGCCGGTAAAAAAACGCCTGGTCGACCGGATGATCGCCGAGATCGATACCAAGCTCAGCGAGCAAATGGATGAGATTCTTCACCACCCGGAGTTCCAGGCTCTGGAGGCTTCGTGGCGAGGCTTGCAGTTGCTGGTTGAGCGCACCGATTTTCGCGAGAACATCAAGATCGAGCTGTTGAATGTCTCGCGCCAGGACCTGCTGGATGATTTTGAAGACTCCTCGGAAATTACCCAGTCCGGGTTGTACAAACACGTCTATAGCGCCGAATACGGCCAGTTTGGCGGCCAGCCGGTGGGCGCGATCATTGCCAACTACTTTCTTTCGCCCAGTGCACCCGATGTGAAACTGATGCAATACGCATCCAGCGTCGCCGGCATGGCCCACGCACCCTTTATCGCTGCGGCGGGGCCGAGTTTCTTCGGCTTGGAAAGCTTCAGCGGGTTGCCCGACCTGAAGGATCTGCGGGACCATTTCGAAGGCCCGCAGTTTGCCAAATGGCAAAGTTTCCGGCAGAGCGAAGACGCCCGATATATTGGCCTCACCGTACCGCGCTTTCTGCTGCGCACCCCTTATGACCCCCTTGAGTGCCCGGTCAAGACCTTCGCCTACCAGGAGAATGTGGTTAACAGCCACGAGCATTACTTGTGGGGCAATACCGCCTACGCCTTCGCCACTCGCCTGACCGATAGCTTTGCGCGCTTTCGCTGGTGCCCCAACATCATTGGCCCGCAAAGCGGCGGGGCGGTCGAAGACCTTCCGCTGCATCACTTCCAGAGCATGGGCGAGATCGAAACCAAGATTCCTACGGAGGTGCTGATTTCGGACCGGCGTGAGTACGAACTGGCACAAGAAGGTTTCATCGCCTTGACCATGCGCAAGGGCAGTGACAACGCAGCGTTTTTTTCCGCCAGCTCCGTGCAGAAGCCCAAATCTTTTGGCATCAGTGAGGAGGGCCGGGCGGCAGAGCTGAATTACCGTTTGGGCACTCAATTGCCCTACATGATGGTGGTCAACCGCCTGGCTCATTACCTCAAGGTGCTGCAACGGGAGCAGTTGGGCGCATGGAAAGAGCGCACGGACCTGGAGTTGGAACTCAACAAATGGGTTCGCCAATACGTCGCGGACCAGGAAAACCCCAGTGCCGAGGTGCGTGGGCGTCGCCCCTTGCGTGCCGCGCGCATTGTGGTCAGCGATGTCGAGGGAGAGCCTGGCTGGTATCGGGTCAACGTCACGGTACGCCCGCATTTCAAATACATGGGGGCAGATTTCACGTTGTCCCTGGTCGGCAAGCTCGATAAAGAATGAGCGGAGGCCAGGGCATGCTTGAGCACAACAGCCTTTTCGAACGCCTTGAGCGTGGTGCGTCTAACCCGGGCGCCGCCGTGGCGTCCATCGCCGCACATTTGGGGAAAATGCTCAGCACTCGTGCGGGCAGTGTCCGGACGCTGCCTGATTATGGCTTGCCTGACCTCAATGACATGCGGCTCAGCTTGCATGAATCCTTGAGTCAGTCGCGCCTGCATATCGAACGGTTTATCCAGGCGTATGAGCCGCGGCTGACGAATGTCCGTGTCAGGCTGCTGCCGGTTGTGCGTGACTCCTTGTCCCTGGCATTCGCCATTGAGGCTGAGCGGATGATCGAGGGTGCCCTGCATCCTGTGGTGTTCCACGCGCGCCTTACAGATACCGGGCGGGTTGAGGTCTTTGCCGATGGCGCTTGACCGTTATTTCCAAAGCGAACTCAGCGCGCTGCGCCAACTGGGGCGGCGTTTTTCCGAGCGTAATCCCGCCCTGGCGCCGTTTCTTGGCGAAGCCGGCCAGGACCCGGATGTCGAGCGCTTGCTGGAGGGCTTTGCATTCCTGACCGGGCGCCTGCGCCAGAAGCTGGATGACGAACTACCGGAGTTGACCCACTCATTGATGCACTTGCTGTGGCCCCATTACATGCGGCCGATACCGGCCTTCAGCATCCTGCAATTCGACCCGTTGAAACGTGCCGGCCCCAGCGTTCGGGTGGCTCGGGACACCGCTGTGCAAAGCGCCCCCATCCAAGGAGAGCGTTGCCGGTTCCGCACCTGCTATGCCACCGACGTCATGCCGTTGCAGCTCAACGGCCTGGAATACAGATGCCAGGGCGAAGAGGCCTGGTTGGACTTGCGCCTGCGCATGAGTGTCGACGGCAGCTTCAGTGAGTTGATATTCGATTCGCTGCGACTGCACCTGGCCGGTGACCATTACATCAGTCAGGGCCTGTATCTGAGCCTATTGCGCCACCTGGAGGGCATCAGCCTGCAGCTCGTGGATCACGACGGTCTGCCGATCAACGCCGGCAATGGCCAACCCGTGACGCTGCGGCTCAATGCCAACCAGGTCCGGCCGGTGGGGTTTGCCCCGGACCAGGCGTTGATTCTTTATCCGCAGAACACCCTGGAGGGTTATCGGCACCTGCAGGAGTACTTCGCGTTTCCCGAGAAGTACCTGTTTGTCGATGTCGAAGGCCTGGAGGTGTTGCACACGTTGTCTCACGAGTTGCTCCGGCAGGCGCACGGCCTGGTGATGCGTTTCGAACTTCGCACCCAGGGCCGTGAGCCCCTGCGTCCTACCCTGGATAACGTGAAGCTGTATTGCACGCCCATCGTCAACCTGTTTACCCAGGATGCCGTTCCCATTCGCCTGGACGGTAAACAGGACGAGTACCTCCTGGTGCCTGGGGAATACACGCCGGGCAATGCCAGCGTGTTTTCCGTGGATAAGGTCACCGGCTGGCGCCCCGGTGGT
Source organism: Pseudomonas sp. MF6394 (assembly GCF_002018845.1). Classification (NCBI taxonomy): domain Bacteria; kingdom Pseudomonadati; phylum Pseudomonadota; class Gammaproteobacteria; order Pseudomonadales; family Pseudomonadaceae; genus Pseudomonas; species Pseudomonas sp. MF6394. The sequence goes on along the minus strand of NZ_MVOJ01000024.1, from coordinate 100,034 downwards.
TTGGGCTATCAAACCTACGTGCCGTTCGAGTCGTTTGAACATGATTGCAACAGTGAGCCTCTGGCGGCACCGCCCAGCTACAGCATTCGCCAACGTTCGTCGGTCCAACATGCCGGGCTCGACACCTGGATGGGGTTCGGCAATCGCCGCGAACAGGGCCAGGAAACCCTGTCGGTCGAACTGACCTGTACCAATTGCAACCTGCCACGGCAATTACGTGCAGGCGAGATCAACCAGCCCGGCGAACAGACACCGGAGTCGTTGACGTTCGGCAATATCACCGCGCCAACGGCGAGCTACGCGCCGCCCCTGGACCAGAATTTTCTGTGGAAGCTCATCAGCAACATGTCGCTCAACTATTTGTCGTTGACCGATATCAACGCCTTGAAAGTGATTCTCGAAACCTACGACCTGCCGCGTTATTACGATCGCCAGGCGCTGAAGGTCAGCCAGAAAAGACTGGGGGCCTTGCGCGCCATCCGTCATGAGGCGATTGATCGCCTGCATCGTGGGTTGCCCGTGCGAGGTGTGCGGGTCGATCTGACCGTCGATTCCCAGGGCTTTGTCGGTCAGGGCGACTTGTTTGTATTCGCTTCGGTCCTCAATCAGTTCTTTGCGCTTTATGCCAGCCTCAATTCCCATCACGAGTTGCGTGTCATCAGCACACAAGGAGACGTGTATCTATGGCCATCCCGGATCGGGCAGCAACCCCTGCTCTGAATCAACTTTGCCGGGGTATCCGTGAATACACGCTGTTCCAGGCGGTTTTGCAGGTCACCGAGCGATTGCGTGAGGCTCATCCGCTGCTGGATGAGGACGCGCTGTACGACCAGTTGGAGTTCCAGGCCAACCCTGGCTTGGGGTTTGCCGCGCACGATATTGACCGAGTGGAGTTCTTTATGGAGCACGGACATTTGCGCGCACGCCTGCGCCTCAATGTGCTGGGGTTATTTGGCGCCGGGTCCCCACTGCCTGCGTTTTATGGTGAGCAGGCATTTGCCGAACAGCCGGGCGGCAACCCGACTCGAGACTTCCTCGATCTGTTCCATCATCGCCTGCACCGGCTGATGCTCCCGATCTGGCGCAAATACCGCTATCGGGCGTGTTTCCGGGCAGGCGCCAATGATGGTTTTTCCGAGCAGATGTTTGCCTTGACGGGGCTGGGTGGTGCCGCGATCCGTGGCGCTTGCCAGCTCGATTGCAAGCGCTTGCTGCCCTACCTGGGCCTGCTGAGTGTGCGTGTGCACTCGGCGGCGTTGATCGAATCGGTCCTGCGTTACTACTTCAAGCACGACGCGTTGTTTATCGAGCAGTGGGTTGAACGCCAGGTCGAGGTCAGCCAGGTACAGCGCAACGACCTGGGACGAACCAACAGTGTGCTGGGCGAGGACCTGGTGCTGGGGCGCCGCGTCGCTGACCGCAGTGGCAAGTTCAGGGTGCATGTCCGCGCGTTGGGGTGGCAGCGTTTTCACGACTTCCTGCCCGCGGGAAAGGCCTGTGAGCCGCTGCGCTCGCTGGTGCGCCTGACCCTGCGCGATCCATTGGAATACGACCTGCGTCTGGTAATGGCACAGGGTCAGATCAGAGCCCTGCACATTGGCGAAAACACGGTTTGCCGCTTGGGCTGGACCACCTGGTTGGGGCGCGAGCGGGCCGATGGCGTCGTCACGCTAACCGGCAATTTCATTAGGGATGAATGGACATGATGAACAGGGATTTTCAACACATGATCGACGCACTGTCTGCCTGTTTCGCACGCTTGGGGTTCGAGCGTGATGAACGCGCGTTACCTGACGTATGTGTCAGCGCGGCGGCCCGGCTGAGCCAGTGCGACGTCAGCCAGTTGTATCTGCTCGATGAAGTGACCGGCGGGCTTGAACTGATCGCCCAACATCTTGCCCAGGTGCCGTCGCTCGCCGTAGTGCCTTCACGGCCTGGTCAGCATTCCCAACAGTTGCTGCACGACACCTTGACCCAGGGCACAGCGTTGAGCCTGGAGGATGTGCAAGGCAGCGGCCATGACATGGGTTTCCTGCCAGCATTGGCGACACCTTGGCGGGCACTGTTAAGCGTGCCGCTGTTCAATCGATGCGAACGCATGACTGGTGTGCTGGTATGCGCCCGCCAACACCCGGCCCAGCTGCAAGGCTACGCTCCCTCCTTGGGGCATTTGGGCAGCTTCGCCGTCAACCAGTTGCGCGTACTGCGCGATGGGCAGCCCAACGTTGGCACACAGCCCGAATGCAACACACCCTTGGCTGGCGCATACGGCTTGATTGGCACCAGTGCGGCGATGGAGCAGGCGTGCCGGCTGATCAGTAAAGTCTTGAACACCCCTTACACCGTGCTACTGCAGGGCGAGACCGGCACGGGCAAGGAAGTGGTGGCCCGGGCCATTCACACGGCCGGGCCGCGCAAGGCCAAGGCGTTTGTCGTGCAAAACTGCGCGGCGTTCCCGGAAGGGTTGCTTGAAAGCGAGCTGTTCGGTTACCGCAAAGGCGCGTTCACGGGTGCCGAACGCAATCACGCGGGGCTGTTCGACACCGCACATGGCGGTACGTTGCTGTTGGATGAGATCGGCGATATGCCGCTGCCCTTGCAAGCCAAATTGCTACGCGTATTGCAGGAGGGTGAGGTTCGCCCGCTGGGTGCCAGTGCGGCACACAAGGTCGACGTGCGCATCATTGCCGCGACCCACCGCGACCTCGCGGCGATGGTCGCCGAAGGGCGCTTTCGTGAAGACCTCTATTACCGACTGGCTCAGTTCCCCATCACCTTGCCGGCCCTGCGCGAGCGAGACGGCGATGTGCTGCAACTGGCGCGCCATTTCACGGCCAAGGTGTGCGCAGCGTTGGGCAGGCCACCTGTCGAGTGGTCGAATACCGCCCTTGATCAACTGTCCAGCCACGGTTTTCCCGGCAACGTGCGCGAGCTCAAATGCCTGGTGGAGCGCGCCGTGTTGATGTGTGACGACCGCGTGATTCGGCCCGAGCACCTGGCGCTGCCCCTGGCATTTAAGCCGGCCACTCCCGATGACGTGACGCTGCGCCAACGTATGGAGCGAGTGGAGCGCACGTTCCTGCTCGACTGCCTGCACAAGAACCACGGCAATCGTACCCGTACCGCGCGGGAGCTTGGGGTCGCCCGGCGTACCCTGCTTTACCGTCTGGCCCGTTTGAATATTCCCTTTGGTGATGCCCGGGAGGAACGCTGAATGACGCACTCGATTTTTACTGGGGGAGAAGCCTGATGCCTGATCGTGCGTGGCACGTCGTCGTGCTGGTGATGTGTTTGTTGGGAGGCTGTAACGCCAACTATGTGTTCGATGATGCCGAGTACCACCCCTTGGGTGATCCGCAGGCGATCATTCGTGGCCGCTGAAAGGAGAGGGCATGAAGCTGCAGCTTGTGTTTGAGGTCTGCGCCTGCGAGAGCGACAAGAGCCTACTTTTGGCCCGCAAAGTATTTGACGGTGCAGGCGGCGTGATCGGGCGCGGCCCTGGATGTGACTGGGTGATCCCTGACGCCAGTCGCGTACTCTCCAGCCATCATGGGTTGATCGGTTACCGTGAAGGCCGTTATTTCCTCACGGATATCAGCCGCAACGGTATAGGACTGGCCAGCAGTCCTGAGCGCCTGCGCAAGGGGCAGGCGCGATTGATCAGTGACGGTGACGTCTTCGAGCTGGGGGTATTGACGATACGTGCGCGCCTGCTGGAATCGACGCGACCTTCCGACGAGTTGCTGACGCCCGCGGCAGTACCGATCCCCGATGACGCTTTCCTGTCGCTGGACCCGCTGCACGGCTTGGAGCTTGATCGCCAGATGCAGGCCACCTCCGATGATCTGGAGGCCTTGAACAAGAGCGCCGATGAGCAAGCGATATGGGCAGATCACTTTGGGGCCGATAGCGAGCACGTGGCCTTGCCGCGTCGGCAAGCCCCTTCGATAGAGGTTGCCGCCGTACCCGCTGTTGCGATGACCCCATCGACCGACGAGGTGTTCTGGTCACAATTTGCAGCGGTCCTGGGCGTTGACCTTACGGCCCTCGACACGCTGGCCCGGGAGGCACTGGCGATCAAGATGGCACGCTTGTTTCGGGTGACGATCGAAGGGCTGCAACAGGGTTTGCGCACTCGGGAAGAACTGAATAACGAATTGGGTACGGCGGCGTTCGCCAGTCAGGGCATGGGCCAGAACCCCTTGAAAGTGTATCGCGACACCGATGCTGCGTTGGCCGCGATGCTCGATACCCGGGAGTTGGGGCAACTGCCTGCCGTGCGCGCCATTGCCCAGGTGCACCGAGAACTGCAGGTGCATCAGATTGCGCTGCTGGCCGCTTGTCGAAGCGCCATACGTAACGCCCGCGCGGCCTTTGAGCCCAGCCACCTGTTGGGGTGCTTTGAGTCCCAGGGCAAATCGGCCGGGTTTTTCTCCGATGGCGGGCATTGGCGGGCCTACCAGCGTCACTACCAGCGTGTGGTGGCGCAAGACCAGCTGAATGATCGCCCGTTGGGCGGCGACTTCGCCAAAGCCTATGAGGAGCAGTTGCGCCTGCTCTCCAGCCTGCACATGGATTTTCCAGGATGATAGTCATGTATCGAGCCACCCTTGTTTCGCTGTTGCTCTTGTGCGGGCTGTTGGCGGGCTGCAGTGCCGTCTCACCATTTTCCAGGCTGACCAAGCTGGATGTGGTGCTGACCGCCAGCGAGCACGTCAACCCGGACCTGCACGGTCGTCCTTCTCCCGTGGTGGTGCAGTTGATCGAACTGCGCCATGGCGTCGCCTTTGAACATGCCGACTTCTTCAGCCTGTATGGCAATGCGCAGCAGGCGCTGCCCAAGGACTGGGTCGGCAGCGAGGAGGTTGAACTGCGTCCGGGTGACGGGCTGGCGCTCAAACTGCGCATCGCGCCTGAGAGCCGTTTTGTGGGAGTGCTGGCCGCTTATCGAGACTTGCCCCATGTGCAATGGCGGCTGCTGGTGCCCTTGACGGTGCAGCAACGCAACCGTGCCGAGTTGGTGCTGGACGAGGGCGGTATACGTGTTGCCGAGCCGCTCGCTGCTGTGGAGACGCAATAACATGCAGGTTCATAAAGTTATCTGGCAGGAAGGCATGTTGTTGCGGCCACAGCACTTGCAGCACAACGACCGTTATTACCAGCAGCAGCTCAATCAGACCCGCCTGCTGGGCAGTGACACCTGGGGTTTGCTCACGCTCGAACTCAATACGCAGTACCTCAAGCTGGGCAAGCTGGTGGTCAACCAGGCCAGTGGTGTGTTACCGGACGGCAGCCTGTTTGAATTGAATGCCGCCATGGAGCCGCTGGTGCTGCAGGTGCCAAAGGATGCAGGCACGCAAGGGGTTTACCTGGCGCTGCCGCTGGCCAGCGGCAGTCACCTTGAGGTCCGCCAGCCTGCGCAAAGCGAGGTGTTGGCGCGCTACCTCAGCTGTGAAGTGGAAGTGGGAGACTCCAACGTGGGCGTGGATACGCGTTGCCGAATCCACTGCGCGCGCCCGGATTTACGTCTTGTGCTGGGTGAACAGCCGGGTGACCAGCACTTCGTCAAGCTCAAGGTGGCCCAGGTACTGGACGCCAGCAGTGAAGGCGGCGTGAATCTGGATACGGCGTTCATCCCGACGTTTATCTTCGTGCAGGAGCACGGGTACGTGGCGTCGTGCCTCAAGGAGGTAATCGGCCTGCTTGCCAGCCGGGGCGATGCCATCGCGGCGCGCATTCGTGGCGAGAGCACAGCCGCAGGCACGCACATCGCCGATTTCCTGATGCTGCAAGTGATCAATCGTAGCGAACTGGAGCTGCGCCACTGCCTGAGCCAGGCGCGGGTGCGGCCTGAAGCGGTGTTCCGTGCGCTAGTGTCGCTGCTTGGGGAGCTATCAACCTTCACCACTGACAGCAAACGCGCGCAGTTGGATGTTCATTACCAACACGGTGATCAGGGCGCCAGTTTTCGCGCTCTGATGGTGCAGTTGCGTATGGTGCTGTCGGTGGTGCTGGAGCAACAGGCGATCGAGTTGACATTGCAGCCACGCCAATACGGCGTTCTGGTATGCCCGGTCAGCGAGTTGAAATTGCTGGGCACCGCCACCTTCATCCTGGCAGCCACTGCGCAGTGTGAGGCGCAGGAACTACGCCAGCGCCTGCCAGCACACCTGAAAGTCGCGCCGGTTGAGCGCATACGTGAGTTGGTCAACCTGCATTTGGCCGGTATCAAGGTCAAGCCCCGGCCAGTGGCGCCGCGACAGATTCCGTTCCATGCCGGCAAGACCTATTTCATGCTCGATATGAGCCCCCGTGATATCGCGCAGCTGGAGCAGTCGGGTGGTTTCGCTTTCCACGTAGGGGGTGAATTCACCGGGCTTGAACTCGACTTCTGGGCCATCAGGAACTGAATGCCATGGACAGTGAATACACCCAGGATGAAAAAACCGTCCTGCTCGACCGGGAGACACATGAGCCTGCCCAGGGGCCGTTGACGGATTTCCCGTCGCCGCCGCGCTATGAACAGCTGCAAGACCGCATGATCTACGCCGGCCACAGGCTCGATACCCAGAGCTTTCAGGCAGGGCTCAACCCGCTGGTTGCCGCAGCCTGGGCGGTATTGTTTGAAGTTATAGGGCTCAGGGTCTGCTCCGGCCGTGAAAACCTGGGCACGCTCAACGATCGGTTAGCGTTGGCGGTGACTCAGTTCGAAACCCGCGCCTTGCAGGGCGGCGTGGAGAACAGCCAGGTCATGTCGGCGCGCTATGTGTTGTGCAGCGTGATCGATGAGGCGGTGGTGACGACCCCGTGGGGGGCGCAAAACGAATGGTCGAAGATGAGCCTGTTGAGCCGCTTTCATAACGAAACCTTTGGCGGCGAAAAAGTGTTCCAGTTGCTGGAGCGCCTCACGCGCGACCCGGTGAAGCACCTGGTGATGCTGGAGTTGCTGTACCTGTGCCTGTCCCTGGGGTTCGAAGGCAAATACCGGGTGATGGAGCGGGGTGTGGCGCAACTGGAGGCGGTGCGCGATGCGTTGTATCGCCAGATCAGGCATGTACGGGGGGAACCGGCGGCGGTAGCGCTACTGCCTGCCCAGCCAAAGGCCGAACGGCGCAAGCTGGTGCGTGTCATCCCTGCCACCTGGTGGGTCGGCCTCACCTTGGTGTGTGTGCTGGCGATGTACGCAGGGTTTGCCTGGGTACTGAGCAACGAGCGTACGCACGCGCTGCAACCCCTTCAACTGTCGGCGTCGGATCTGCTCCGCACGCCTTTGTAAACGCTGGGAGCATTGAATGATCGCATTCTTCAAGGGGATGGGCACCGTGCTGGGCAGGATTTGGGTGTGGAGCCTGTTGCTGGTGCTGTCCTGTGCGGCAATGGTGTGGTTTTTGGGGCCGCTGCTGGCGGTGGATGACCACCGCATCTGGGCCGGAGCGACTGCGCGGCTGGTCACCATCAGCAGTGTGTTCTTGCTATGGGGACTGGCGATGGCGGTTGCGGGGCCCGGTTTTGCCGCCTGGCGCCAAAGGCCTGAACGCGAGGCGCGTCAGCAGCCGATGACGGGGGTGGAGGACGAACGCCGACACCTGCGCAGTCGGTTCAAGAAAGCCGTGCACCTGCTCAAGACGTCCCGCCATTATGGAGAACGTAACGCGCGTTGGCGTCATGAGTTGCCCTGGTACCTGTTGATCGGCGAGCCGGGCAGTGGCAAGACGCAATTGCTGGCGGCAGCGGGCTTACCGCTGGCGCTGGACCACGGGCAAGCGCGGCCGACAGGTACGAGTGCCCATTGTGACTGGTATTTCGGCGACGAAGGCGTCCTGGTCGACACCCCGGGGCGCTACCTTACCCAGCCCGACCGTTCAGTGGACGCCGCAGGCTGGGCTACCTTGCTGCAACTGCTTAGGCGGCGTCGCCGAGTGCGCCCGCTCAGCGGTGTGGTGGTGACGTTGTCTGCCGATACGCTGGCGAGCGCCACTGAATACGACCTGGATCATCATGCCCGCCGTGTACATTCGCGCTTGCAGGAGATCCAACAGACGCTGCATGTGGATGTGCCGATTTACCTGGTGTTGACCCACGCCGACCAGTTGCCGGGATTCGCACAATACTTCGACTCACCCCTTGGAGAAAGTGCCGACAGCGTGCTTGGGCAGCACCTGCATGCCTGCGCCGAGGGGACTGACACGACGCGGGTTCGTCAGGCGGTCGAGCGATTATTGCAACGCTTGAACAGTGAGCTGATTGGGCGATTGCATCAGGAGCGCAATGTCGAGCGGCGTGGACAGATGCTCGAGTTTCCCCAACAAGCAGCACGAATGGGGGAGCAGGTTAGTCTGTTCGTTGACATGGCGTTTTGCGCTCATCGCTACCAACCCATCAACGGTTTGCGAGGGTTCTTCTTGACCTGCGCCGATGGCAGGCACCCGCGATTTGTGCAGGGCCTGTTCAGCCAGGTGATCTTCGCCGAGGCCGACCTGGCGGGCTTGCAAGCCCACGAACAGCAACGTTTGCGTTGGCGCCAGGGCGCGCAGGCGATGGCTGCGGCGCTGGTTATTGTCGGTGTCGGCGGGCTGTGGGGGCACAGTTACTCCGTCAACCATCAACGCCTGGCCCAATTGTCGGCGCTGACCTCACACCCGCCGCTAGCCCTTGCGGCCGACGATGAAAGCGCGGCGCTGTTGGCGCTGTTGGACGCGCGACTGGCGGCGACCCAGGTTTTTCCAGGGCCGGCAGATGTACGCCTGGTGGAGCGCACCGGGCTGTATCAGGGGGAACTGAGCCGTCCCCGCGTCGATCAAGCCTATGAACAGGCGCTGCAACAGCTATTGCTGGCCTGGATAGCCGCCCAGTTGGAAGAACAGGTACTCGCTAGCCTGGGGGACCGGGAGCGGCTGCTCGACGACCTGCGTGCCTACCTGATGCTCAATCTGCGCGAGCGCCGTGACACGACCTGGCTGGCGGAACATATCGCAAGCCTTTGGTCGGTGCGGTTTGCCGGGGATATGCCGACACAGAAGCGCCTTAATACGCACCTCGCCCGCCTGCTGGAGCAACCGTTTGTGGCGCCGCTCAACGAAGAGCGGGTGGCGCAGGCCCGTGAAGCGCTGAGGGGCGAATCGTTGGCCGATGGGGTCTATCGGGTATTGCGCGAACAAGCGCGCAGCCTGGAGCCGTTGCGGCTGGCCGAGGGTAAGGTGTTCGCCGCTATCGACCCGCCTGTGCCGGGGTTCTATACCAAACGCTATGTGCAGTACTTCGAGGCGCAGGGCCCGCGGTTGGTAAACGCCATCACCCAGGACAACTGGGTGCTAGGGCAGGGCGCCGACTTGAGCCCCCAGGACTTGCGGCGCCTGATGGCTGAACTGCGGCAACGCTATTTCAGCGAGTATGCCGATGCCTGGAGCGATGCGCTTGGCCGAGTCAGGCTGCAGGAGACCGACAACCTGCGCCAGGATGCCGAGCAACTGATGAACCTGACGTCGGCGCAATCGCCCTTGATTCGTCTGTTGCAACAGGTGCGTGAAAACACGCGTCTGTTGCCAGGCCCTGGACTGCTGGACAAAGTGGCCCAGCAGTCGGCAGACCTGGGCGAGATGGCCAAGTCGCGGTTGACGGCAGGGCAGACGGCTATTGTCGAGGCGCCGCGGCGCGCCTTGCAGCGCCGCTTTGAGCCTTTGCATCAATTGCTGGATGAGCAGCACAACCCTGGCGTAGAGCTGACTCAGGCGTTGCGCCTGCTGGATGAAGTACACCTGCAACTGACGGCATTGAACCGTGACAGCGCACCCGAGCAGGCGGCTTTCCTGCGTGCCAGGCAGCGCATGGAGGGCCAGCAGGATGCATTGGGCAATCTGCGTGACGCCGCCGCGCGCCTGCCGCTGCCCGTTGCCGGCTGGCTCGAAGGTGTGGCCGATGACAGTTGGCGGCATCTGCTGGAGCAGGCTTATGTGCACGTCAACCAACGTTATCGGAGCGAGGTGCATAGCCTTTACGCCAAGGCCATTGGCCGACGTTACCCATTCAATGCGCACGCCAGCAGTGAGGTCGCCCTTCACGACTTTCAGGAGTTCTTCAAGCCACGCGGGGTAATGGCGCGCTTTTATGAGGGCTACCTGCGGCCTTTTATCAGCGTCGACGGCAGCCGCTATCGACTGCGTGGGCTGGATGGCCAGAGTTTGCCGGTTTCGCGTGCGCTGCTGGAGCAACTGATGAAAACTCAGGTCATCCGCCGTGGCTTTTTTACCGAAGATGCGGGGGAGCTATCTGTGCGATTCACCTTGGCGCCCTACAGCCTGGACCCATCGGTCAGCCGTGCGATCCTGCGGTTGGGCGACCAGCAATTGGAGTATCGCCACGGTCCGATCGTACCCATGGCGTTCCATTGGCCCACCGATGCAGACAATGGGCGCAGCAGCCTCGTTCTGGAGAGAGGCACGCAGCAGCGACCCTTGGGTATCGAAAAGAACACCGGGGCGTGGTCGTTGTTCCGGTTTCTGGATCTGCTGCAGAAAGAGCCCGCCAGTGGCCAAAATATACAGCTACTCAAGGCAGACCTCGCCGGCCTGCGCGCCAATTACCGGCTCACCAGCCAGCGCACGCCTGGCCCGTTTGACATGGACACATGGCGCACCTTTCGCCTGCCGGAGCAGCTGTGAATCCGATGGAGGCGCCGTGGCGCAGCGCCGGGCGCACGCAGCGAGGCCAGGCGCGGTTGCGCAATGAGGATGCGTTCCTGGACAACCCGCGCGTGGGTTGCTGGGCGGTGGCGGACGGCATGGGCGGGTATCGGCACGGGGATGTCGCTAGCCAGTGGGTGGTCAGCCAGTTGGCGTCAGTGTCGGCGGACGGCAACCTTGACCAACGTATCCAGGCGGTTCGCCACAGGTTGCAGGACGTCAACCAAGGGGTGAGGCGCGCATGGACAGCGCCTGGCGCAAGCGGTGACGTGACGATGGGCAGCACCGTGGTTGCCCTGTTGCTGGAGAAGGACCGGGCGGCCTGTCTATGGGCGGGAGACAGCCGTTGCTATTTATGGCGCGACCAGAGCCTTTATCAGTTGTCCAAGGACCACTCGCTGCTGCAGCGCCTCATGGACGAGCGTCAGTTGAGTGTGGCGCAAGCCCAGGCCTACCCGGGTGCCAGGGCCTTGACCCGGGCCGTTGGCGCGCGTTCGCGTTTGCACCTTGAAGTACTGGAACTGCGCACCCGCCCAGGGGACGTGTTTTTGTTGTGCAGTGATGGCTTGTATCAGGCCATCAGCCACGTTGACCTGGGGCGGGCGTTGAGCATGGGCACGCCTCAACGGGCAGTGGAACGGCTATTTGCAGGGGCGTTGCGCAGGCCGGTACGTGATGACCTGACCGCGGTCGTGGTGCAGCCTTGAACTCGACAGCTTCATCTTCCCGTTTATTGGCTGGGCGTTATCACCTTGAACGTGTCTTGGGCTGCGGTGGCATGGGCAGGGTGTACCGCGCGCGAGACCTGTTGCACGAGCAGTTGGGCGAACCCTGTTCCAAGGTAGCGATCAAGCTACTCGACGAACCCATTTCCCAGTGCCCCGACGCGCATGTGTTGTTGTACCGCGAGTTTGCCTTGGCCCGCAGCCTTCGGCATGAACGCGTGGTACGGGTGTTTTCGTTTGAGGTCGATACACACAGCCACGTCGCGTTTTTCACCATGGAGTTGCTACAAGGGATGACGCTGGACCGCCTGCTGCTGGAGTGCCCCCAGGGCTTGCCCTGGCGGGAGTTGCGCCCTATCGCCTTGCAGTTACTGGATGCGCTGGTTTACACCCACCAGCAAGATGTTCTGCACGGTGACGTCAAACCCGCCAATGTCATGGTGGGCGAGGAGGGCGTGCGCTTGTTCGATTTTGGCCTGGGCCATGCTCAAGCAGAGGCTGCGGTGGGTTTGCCGAGTGTCAGCCGCAGTCGTTTCAATGCCTGGACACCTGGCTACGCCGCCCCGGAACTGTTGGCCGGCGGTGCGCTGACCGCTGCCGCCGACCTGTACGGCGTGGCCTGCATCCTGTACGAACTGGCCCACGGCAGTCGCGTTGGCAAGCGCGCCTCAGACCGGCTGCCCCGACCCGCGCAGTTGCCCAGGCATTGCTGGGCAGCGTTACAGGCCGCGTTGGCGATAGACCCGCAGCACCGAAGCATAACGGTGGCCGAGTTGCGTCACGTCATGGGGCGCAACCGAGCACGCTGGTGCTTGTAAGGCAAAGGTCAAACGGCCAAGCCGTGCAACTGGCAGTACTGCGCCCAGTCCATGCCCGCCATTTGCGCGACTTCTTTATGCACTTCGCGGCGCTGAGCCTCGAAGGTTTCGGTGGAGTCGGCCGTCAGCTTGAGGGTCAATTCCCAGGCGAACAGCTTTTGCTGTTCAGCGTACGCTTCGAAAGCCTCATGCAGCCGTTCGGCGCGATACTGCGCCAGGGTTTCGCCCCTGGCCTGGGCTACCAGCGGGTTAAGGCTGTCCAGCTCGGCAGCGACCTGCGGTTGTTCGCGCAGGAATCTGTCCAGTGCAAGCTGGTGCGTATCGTTGGGTGCCGACATAGGTAGACACCTTAATGAGAAGGGTGGGAGCCGCTATCGGACGTGCGTGTGTTGAGGTGATGGCGAGCACGCTTGCGCGACCTGCGCCGCATCCAGTTCTGCAACGGCGCGAGCAAGAAAAACATCAGGTAGGCGACCAGCACCAGGGCCAGATCTACCCAGGTTTCAGCCACAGGCCCGGTAAACAATTCAATGACGTTCTTGATCACAAACAGCAACACCACGCTGCACAACCACAGCAGGATGGTGACAAATAGAGGACGCATGTTACTTGAGCGCTTGTCTTGCATAGTGAGGTTCTCTCCTTTGGCCTGTTGTCGTTCCAGGCAAGATTCCCTGAGTGCGTACCCATTATCAGACAGGTTGTAACATCGTATAACACGCACAAAACGTGCGGATGATACCGACTCAGACAGCCTTAGGGGATGATTCAAGTCAGAAAGTTCGATAAATCTGTAAGGATTTAGTCTAGCAACCCGGCATTGACTGGCAAAAAAGCCGGGCGGGGACGGGTATAAAGGCTTTCGCTTCGGCTATCAGGGCGTGTAGCGTTAGCGGGTGTTTCCGGCCCTGATCTTCAGCGGCAGTCGGTGACAGGCAGAGGACGGCCCATGGCGCACACCCTGTTCAAACTTTTCCTGACCCAGCGCCTGGCAGTCCTGGCCAGCACGGAGTCGTTGCGTGCGATTCGGGAGGGACTGCTGTGGATCCTGCCGTGCCTGTTGGTGTCCGCCGGTTTCCTGATTCTGTCCGAATGCGCCCTGGCGCTGGGTTTCGATCCGCAGGTGGTGAGTTTCCTGGCGGGGTTGCATAAACAGATCAGTTCGGTGATCCCACTGCTGGTCGCGGCCTCCATCGGTTATATGTTGGCGATTCAACACCGTCTGCCACAGCTGCCGGTCGCGTTTCTGTGCCTGGCCCATGTGGTGGTCGCCACCTTCGTGCTGCGTGATTACCCACGTGCTTCGGCCACGTTTTTATTGTTTATTGCCATTGCTTCGCCCTTGATCAATGTGCCGGCCATTGCCTGGCTGCATCGCTTTCGCTGGACGCGCCTGGTCAACCAAGACCTGGTCGGCCATAACCTCAAGGGCACCATCAACATGGTGGTGCCTGGCGCACTCACAGCCTTGGCGTTGGTGGCGGTGTTGTCGTTGCTGCTGTTGATCCCCCATGTGGCGCAAATCCAGGGGCCGCAGGTGCTTGATGCGTTGCAGGCGCCTTACGGCAGTGGGTTGTTTGTCACCCTGATGAATTCGCTGCTGTGGTTCTTCGGCATTCATGGCGTGTATGCCATGCAGCCGTTATTCGATGCCTTGGACCAGGCGGTGGCGCTCAATGGCGCAGCGTTGGCGGCGGGAGAGCCGGTGCTGTACCTGCTCAACAACGGCTTGCTGGGCAGTTTTGCCTTTATCGGTGGCTCGGGCGCAACCTTATGCTTGTTGTTGGCGATCCTGCTGTTTTCCAAGAGCCAGTCCATGCGCTTGCTGGCGGTGGCCAGTTTGCCGTTGTCGTTATTCAATGTCAGCGAGGTGTTGTTGTTCGGTTTGCCGATCATTCTCAACCCGCGTCTGTTTATACCGTTTCTACTGGTACCGGCGTTCAACGCGATGGTGGCGTTGATGGTGGTGCAATTGGGCTGGGTGTCGCCGGCGGTGGCCAGCGTGCCGTTTACCGCCCCGGTCCTGCTCAATGCCTACCTCAGCACCCACGGCGACGTGGCGGCGGTGGTGTTGCAGATCGTTCTGCTGGGGGCCGGTACGCTGGTGTATGCACCCTACGTCAGGGCCATTCATCGCCAGTCCAGCGATGGCGGCACGGTGTACCTCAAATCCCTGGACATGACGTTTCGCGGCCTTGAAGAGAAAGGCCGCCTGCTGGAGTTCGACCCGGTGCTGGCCACTCACCAGACATTGGCCCGCCAGGCAGCGGAGTTGAACCGCATCCAGCAGATCAGTGATTACGAGTTCTACCTTGAGTTTCAACCCCAGGTCTCCACCCGCACCGGTTTGTGCACCGGCTGCGAGGCGCTGATGCGCGCCCGGGACAGCCAGGGCACGGTGCATTCGCCCTGGGAGTTCCTGCAATGGCTGGCGCACGCCAGGCTGATGCCGGACGTGGATGTGTGGGTGGCGTCCCAGGCCGTGCGTCAGTATCAGAAATGGCAGAAGGTGGGTTTTGAACTGCCGATGACCATCAATATTTCCAGCACTACGCTCAAGGACGCGGCCTACGGCGATCGGCTGGTGGAAATTCTTGCCCAGGCCCGAGGGCGGGTGTCAGTGGAAATTACCGAAGACGCGCTGGTCAGTGATATCCCGGCCACTCGCCAGACCATCCAGAAGCTGCAGGCCATGGGGGCCAAGGTCTATCTGGATGATTTTGGCACTGGGTTTTCTGCGCTGAGTTACTTGCACCAGTTTCCTGTGGATTTCATCAAGATCGACCGCAGTTTTGTGGTGGCTCAGCGTGACCCTAAAGGCGCTCAGGTGCTGACCGGTATGTTGCGCTTCTGCGAGGCCTTGGATCTGGGGGTGGTGGTGGAGGGGGTTGAGACGGCTGAGCAGTTGGCGTTTTTGAGTCATGGGCCTGAGTTGTTTATTCAGGGCTGGTATTTCAGCAAGGCACTGCCTGGGGATCAGATGCCGCGCTTTGTGCGGGAGCGCAGGGCGTTGGTGTGATGGCCGACGCTTATCTAACTGATACCCCGCGGCCCAACTGTGGGAGCTGGCTTGCCTGCGATGACGGCCTCCCAGCAGACGCCTATCCACCTGACACCCCCATAATCCAAATGTGGGAGCTGGCTTGCCTGCGATGCCGGCCTGCCAGCCGACGCCTATCTACCTGATACCCCACGATCCAAATGTGGGAGCGGGCTTGCTCGCGAAGGCGGCCTGACAGTCAACACAGTTGGATTGTGTGCATATCCATTTCTGCGGTAACGGCCGCTTAGGGTTCCGCCCTGACGGCGGCTCACTTTTGAAAAGCGCAAAAGTAAGCAAAACGCTCTTGCCCCACCACTCGGCACCTCGCTTGGGCTCGGTGTGCCCGAACACAGGCTTGAATCCGTGGGCCGCCGCCACGCGCCATCCATGGCGCGGGGCGGCTAACCCGGCGTCCTGCCGGGTTACCCACGAATTCAAGCCTGCGTTCGGCCAGCGTGGTTTAACGGGGCGCCTAAGATCAAAAGCCAGATCAAGATCACAAGCAGAGCAAGATCAAGAGCGGCTCGCTTCGCATCGTGGTTACCGTTGGTTGCCAAGCCTTTGAAAGAATTTTCCTACAGGTGTTGACCTTGCCACTACGGGAACCTTTAGGCTTTTTTCCGAGTACGCCTAACCACAAAAACAAGATTCAGGGGTTATCAATGGATACTGCTGCCCTGCAACAACGCTCGGATTCCGATCTCTTCACCAACGCCTCGCGGCTGATGGCGAATGCTTTGGAACCTGGCGCCAATTACACCCAGGTCACCCGCGCGCTGGAAGCGCTGCTCGCACAGGCTCGGCAAGGCCTGGCGGGAGACGCTGGCGCCTACGCGCATTACCAGTCTGCCTTGCTGCAACTGCACATTCCCGGTGACCCGCGCACCGAACCGACCCGGCGCTGGATGGCCAGCGAGGTCTACCGCGTCGAAGATGAGTTCGCCGCCGATGTGCCGGGCTTCACCGCGTTGCCGGTGGAGGAGTTCCGTCAGCAGGTCGACGCTGAAATCGCTGCACGCAGCCGGGTCAATCACCCGATGTCGGTGCATCTGTTCCAAGGGACGCCCCCGGTGCAGGATGTGCGCTTCTTCCTGGAGCATCACTGGACCCGTTCCTACAACTTCTACAGCCTGCTGGCCGAACTGGCCTTTCGTTTCGAAGCCATCGAAGATGCCTCGGTGTTTTACCGCAACCTGTACGGTGAAGCAGGGGCTGAGACACCGGAGCGCTCGCACCCGGCGATGCTCGCCCATCTGATGGAGTATTTCGATATTCCGCTGGCCATCGACTTCCCCGCGCTGCATCCGCTGGAAAAGGCCTATCTCAATAATCGCATTCGCTGTGTGCGCCACACGGATGTCGCCTGGGGCCTTGCGCTGCTCTATGCGGTGGAGTCTGTCAGTTGCGTCAACCATCGGCGCATCTACGAGCTGTTGCAGCGCCTCGACGTTCCAGAGCAGCCCAGCGAATTCCACCGCTTGCATGGCACCCAGGATGAGATTGATACCGAGGAAATGTGGGCCCTGATTGCCAAGTTCGCCAGCGAGGAGGGCTTTCAACGCACGTTCATGCGTGCCCTCAAGCGCCACTTCGAAATCAACAAGGCCTACTTCGACAGCCTGTGGCAACAGATGCAGGCCCAACGCCTGTCTGCCTGAACGACCTGCGATCCCAGAACAAAAATAATGGAGCACATGATGAGCCCACGTAATTTTTCCCTGCCGCAATTGCAGAATATCCACACGGCCGAAGCCCGTCTGTTGGCGGAGGCCCTGAAGCCGGACGCGACGTTCAATCGCATCGAAATTGCCGCCAACATGCTGCGCGCCCTGTGCGAGAGCGGCCAACGCGGTGACGCCGCGAATGCAGCGCAGTGCCAGCAGTTGCTGTACATCCTGTCGCTGAGCGATGACGTGGCCACCGCCTCAACCCGGCGCTGGCTGGCCAATGCCGTCTATAGCGTGCAAGAGCGTTTCATGCCGTCTGTCGACCTGGCATCGCCCTTGTCCGAGGCCGGTTTCCAGCAACGCCTGGAAGAGCAGATTGCCGCGCAGTCGCGGGAAAACCACCCGATGTCGCAGTATGTGTTTGAAGGCAAAGCCTCTCGCGAGCAATTGCAGGTGTTTTTGCGCCACCAATGGTTCCGTACTTACCGCCTGTACCGGGACGCCGCCGACCTGCTGGTCAACCTGACTGACGTAGACGAGGCGGCCGCCCTGGCGCGTTATCTCTACGGCGAGTTGGGCGAAGAGGATGAGCAGCGTTCCCACCCGAAGCTGTTGGCCAAGCTGCTTGCCGCCGTGGGCCTGAATGCCGATTTCGAGGCTCTTTCGACGATGCCCGAGGAAATCGCCTACCTCAACAACCGCGCACGTTGCTTCCGCAACCCCGATGTCGGCTGGGGCCTGGCGGTGTTCTACATCACCGAACTGGTGGTGCCGGGCAACCACGGCAAGCTGTACAACGCCCTGCGCAACGCAGGCTTGAGCCAGGATGACGCGGAGTACTACGAAGTGCATATCAGCCTGGTGCCGCCACGGGCCAAGCGTGAATGGGCGCTGATCTCACGGCGTATTCCGGACCTCGGGTTCCAGAATGCGTTTCTCACGTCCCTGGCCGAGCACTTCCGGCTGGAGCGGGCTTACTACGATGCAGTCTGGGAACAAGTGCAACGCGTGAAGTAGCCCTCCTTAGGACAACGCGAGTAACTCGACATGCCAAGTCATATCACTGAATCCCGTATCCACGGGGGCGCTTACTCGTCCCCGGAATTTGCCGCGATCTTCTCTGATGCCAATCAGGTGCAGAAGTGGCTCGATGTTGAAACTGCGCTGGCGGCGACCCAGGCGCAGATGGGCATCATCCCCCACGAGGCCGCCCGGGAAATTGCCCGGGTGGCCAGCGTGGAACTGCTGGACCTCGACGCGTTGGGGCGCGAGAGCCTGGAAACCGGACACATCCTGGTGCCGACCCTACGCGCCTTGCAGGGGTTATGCGCCGATGGGCTGGGTGAATACGTGCATTACGGCGTCACCACCCAGGACATCCTCGACACCGGCCTCATCCTGCAAATCCGCGATGCCTGGGGCCTGGTGGTGCAGCGTTTGCGCGGGATCCGTGGGCATTTGCTCACGCTCGCGCTGCGCCACAAGCACACGCCGATGGTCGCCAGGACCCATGGGCAGCAGGCATTGCCCACCACGTTTGGCTACAAGGTAGCGGTGTGGGTCGATGAGCTCGATCGGCACCTTGAACGTTTTGACGAAGCCTACGCGCGGGTGATGGTCGGTAACCTGACCGGCGCCGTGGGCACCCTGGCCGGGCTGGGCCCGCAGGGTTTGGATGTGCAGCGCTGCACCCTGGAACGCCTCGGCCTGGCGGCGCCATTGAGCAGTTGGCACAGCGCCCGCGACCGCATCCTGGAGGCGGCGTGGTTGCTGGTGCAGGCGTCGGCAACCTTGGGCCGTGTCGCCAATGAGATCTACCACCTGCAGCGCACCGAGATCGACGAAGTGCGCGAAGGCCGGCGGGCAGGGCAGGTGGGGAGCAGCACCATGCCCCACAAGCAAAACCCGTCGACGGTGGACCTGATCAGCGCGCTGTCGCGGCTGGTGCGCGCGCAGATGGTTGCGCTGACCGACGCGGCGTTCCAGTTGCACGAGCGTGACGGCACCACCTGGCGCATCGAATGGGCGGCCTTGCCCGAGCTGTTCATTTATGCCGGCGCCTTGCTCGCCCGTATGGAAGGCTTGCTGCTGGCTGGGCTGGAGGTGCGTGAAGCGCGCATGCGCAGCAACCTGGATTTACTGGGCGGGCTGATCCTGTCGGAGCGGGTGATGCTTGCGCTGGCGCCTCGGTGTGGCAAGCAGACGGCCCATCACTTGGTGCACGACATCGCCCTGCAAGCCCAGGACACAGGCGTCTGCTTTCGTGACGCACTGCTTGGCGACTCGCGGCTGCAGGGTTGTTTCAGCCCGCAAACGCTCGATGAGCTGCTTGACCCGTCGACCTACACGGGGCTGGCGGCCGAGATGGTCGATTTGGTGGCAACTAAAGCACTGCCTCGCGCTTGCGGCCATGGCCTTGAAGCGACGCAGGCAACCCCAGGCAATACCAGTCAGTCCCAGTACGCGATGGAGGGTATGTGATGGATGCGCAAACATTGGAAGTGACCGCCCGTGCATCTTGCACCGCACGGTCGGACCGAGCGGGCTTTGATCATGACGGCGAGCAATGCCGCCACGAACACAGCCATATCCTTGACTCGAAAACCCACGGTTCGGGTTATGCCGGCCCGCAGAGCCGCAAGATCTTCTGCAGTCATTGTCGCCTGCAACGCTGGCTGGACGTGGAAGCCGCGCTGGCCATGGCCCAGGCCGACGTCAACATCATCCCGCGCGAGGCGGCCCTGGAGATCGAAAAGGCCGCATTGCTGTCGGGCATCAATGTGCGCCAACTGGCCGAGGGCGTGGCGGCCACTGGGCATTCGCTGATGCCATTGCTGAGCGCCCTGCAAAAAAACTGCAGCCCCACTGCCCGTGAATACGTGCATTACGGCGCTACCACCCAGGACATCCAGGACACCGCTCAGTCCCTGGAAATGCGCGATGTGCTTGATGCCATGGAGCAGGCCCTAGAGACTCTGCTGGGCAAGTTGTCGACCCTGGCCGATGCGCACCGTGACTCGCTGATGGTCGCCAGGACTCACTCGATTCCCGCGTTGCCAACCACCTTCGGGCTGAAGGTCGCCGGCTGGATCGATGAGCTATTGCGCCACCGTCAGCGCCTGGCCGAGGCGCGCCAGCGGGTGCTGGTGGTGCAGTTGTTCGGCGGGGTCGGCACCATGGCCGCGTTCGGCCCGGACGCCATGCCGATGCTGGAGCGTTTTGCCCAGCGCTTGTCGCTGCAAGTGCCCCTTACGGGCTGGCATGTGTCCCGCGACCGCGTTGCCGAGTTCGTCAGCACTCTGGCCATGGTCACCGCCTCGTTGGCCCGCATAGCCGATGAAATCCGTACGCTCAATCGCTGGGAAATCGCTGAAGTGGAGGTGGGCTGGAGCGACCAGCAGATCGGCAGCAGCACCATGCCGCACAAACGCAACCCTGAAGGTTGCGAGCAGGTGGTGGTGTTGGCGCGGCTGGCCAAGGCCCAGGTCATGCTCGCGCTGGACGCGATGATTCTTGAGCATGAGCGCGATTACCGGGGTACCCGGCTGGAGTGGTGCGCGGTCGCGGACGTTTCCCACTATGCGCTGATGGCGCTCTCGATTCTGACCGAGACCATCGACGGGCTCACCGTGAATGTGCAGAAGATGGAAGGCACCGCCCAGGCCTATGGTGATGCCATCTGTACTGAAGCCGTGGTGTTCGAAATGGCG
Organism: Pseudomonas sp. MF6394; assembly: GCF_002018845.1. Taxonomy (NCBI): domain Bacteria; kingdom Pseudomonadati; phylum Pseudomonadota; class Gammaproteobacteria; order Pseudomonadales; family Pseudomonadaceae; genus Pseudomonas; species Pseudomonas sp. MF6394. The sequence goes on along the minus strand of NZ_MVOJ01000024.1, from coordinate 79,392 downwards.
CGCAAGCTGGGCAAGAGCAGCGCCTACCAGATCATCTTCGAAGTGTCCCAGGCCAGCCAGCGCAATCACGTGTCGATCCGCGAGGCGATCGAGGCCGATGCGCGGGTGCTTGCGGTCATGAATGACGGCGCCCTGGCCCGGCTGTTCGAGCCCCGGACGCACCTGGGCATGTCCGAACGCATCGTTGACAACGTGCTGGCCAGGCTCGCCGGCCACTGATCATTGATCTCTGAACAGACTTGCAAATTCATCAAGGAGCGACAGATGTCTAACGTTATGGAAGTTGATAAAGCCAAGGTCCAGCAATTTTCGGCGCGCATCATGGAGGATTACGGCAACACGCTGCGCGGTGCCATGCTCTACATTGGCGACCAACTCGGCTTGTTCAAGGCATTGGCCGACGGCCACGCGGTGACCCTGGAGGAGTTGGCGCACAAGACCGGCTACAACGCGCGTTACCTGCGCGAATGGCTGGGCAGCATGGCCACCGGTAATTACGTGACCTACGACGCGCAAACCCGCCGCTACCAGATGCCCGCCGAGTTTGTGCCAGTGCTGGCCGATGAAGACTCGCCGTATTTCGCCGGTGGCATTATCCAATTGAGCGTGCCGTTCGTGAGCATGGCGCCCAAGGTCATCGAGGCCTTCCGCCACGGCGGGGGTTGCGCTGAAGAGGCGTTCCCGCTGGAAACCTGGAAAGGCATGGAGCGCATGACCATGCCTTGGTACAAGCACTACCTGGTCCAGCACTGGATTCCGTCCCTGGACGGCGTCGAAGAGAAGCTCAAGACCGGCGGCAGTGTGCTGGATTTCGGCTGCGGCGCGGGCCTGGCGGCGATCACCATGGCCAAGGCCTATCCTGAGGCGCGCATTGTCGGATGCGACTTCCACCTGCCTTCCATCGAGTTGGCGCGGGCCAACGCCGAGGCGGCTGGTGTGGGTGACCGGGTGCAATTTGAGGTGAACGACTCCGATGCCTTGCGCGGCCAGCAATTCGACTTCGTGACCACTTTTGTGGTGATCCACGATGCCACTGACCCTCAGCAGATGCTCAAGGATTTACGCGCAGCAACGGCCGAAGACGGCACTTACCTGATGGTGGAGCTCAACCTGTCCGAAGAGCTGCACGAGAACATGAACCTGTTCGGGCGCGTCATGTACCCGCAGAGCACCCTCTATTGCATGACCTGTTCACTGTCCCACGGTGGGGCGGGGCTGGGGGCGTTCATGGGCGAGAAGCGTGCCCGCCAGATGGCGCAAGCGGCCGGTTTCAGCCGCTTCCGCAAAGTGCCCTCGGAGTGGCCGCCAATGCCGGCGCTGTTCGAACTCAAGCCTTGATATGAGCCATCCGGCCATTGCGTTGCGCAGTAAGGCAATTTAATGGCCCCTTTGTAACAAAATCCTCGCCAAAATCACTTTTATTTTCAGGTGGTTAGGTGAGGATGCAAATGCGCTCTGTGGGAATGATGCTGATTGCCTGCTCCCTGGCCGGCGGCGCGACTGTCGCGCAGGCCAGGGAATTGCGCGAAGGTGACAAGTACATGTGCAGTTGGGGCGCCGGCACGGCCGCCAGGGCCCAGGAGCTCAAGTTATCCGGTGTTTCGCTGTACGCCGCCCGGCAGAAGATCCAGACCCTCAAGTTCAGCAAATCGTGGATGCGCATGATGGCCATGGGGATCACCGAGCAGACTTATGACAGTCGTTCAAGGCTCAAGCCGGAGGCGATTCGTCAGAGCTTTTATCAGGATTGCCTGCGCTACAAGGTCGCGCGCAAGTAATTCGTAGCCCCGCACCCGCTGTGAGGCCTTTACAAATCCACGACAAACCCTATGTAAGTATTTGCATACAATGGCGCACTTCTTCATGGAGGCCTGTATGCAAGTGCTGATTCGAGCGGCGACACCCGATGACGTCGACACGCTGTGCGCGATTCGCACCGCGGTGGTGCAAAACCACCTGAGCCTTGAACAGATGGCTGACCTGGGGATTACCCCGCAGGTATTGAGCGATACGTTGCGCGCAGCCCCTTGCGGCTGGATCGCGGAAGTGGACGGCCAGGCGGCGGGGTTTTCCATGGTCGATCTGGATGATGTGCGTTATGAAAAGAGCAGGGCGCCTTAAGGCCATGAATGCCCCAGAGCCTCCATCGTCCAACAGCTTGCGCTACTTTGCAGTGGGGGTGCTGGTTGTCGCCGTGTTACTGGGGTTCTATTTTGTTCAGCTCAACGCCAAAGTCGACCGCCAGCGTGCGGAGGCGGCTGAACGCCTGACGCTGTGTCGTCACCTGGAGGCCGTGGTAGGTGCCACCGCTTCCAGTCGTGAGGCGCTTGAAGAAACGTGCAAGCAGTTAAGTGAACAGTTACTTGAAAGTGCTGCACCGGATTAATAACCCTTTTTTATACGGGGGTATATAGCTGTTACTTGCACCAAAAAGTAGCACAAGTATTGCCTTCTACCTTAAAAAACATGTGGTTATTGAATGACTTACGACGCTTTCAATCCGACGAAAGGATTAAAATAATCTTGTTACATGTTTTTACAATCGCTACTATAGCCGGGCGTTCACCTCCCACGGTTTATGCATTTTTAAATCCCAAGTTTCCATCAGCTACTTGGGATTTTTTTTGCCCGCGATTTAATCTCGGCCTGCCATTCATGGCGGGTTACGCCCGACAAAATGAGGGCTGGCTAACACTTTTGCATTAATTGTCCGGCGGCCCGCAAAACCTTATCTATGCTGCTTGCATCACCTCAATCGGGTAGAACCCAGGGACGGGGGGCTGATCATGATTTCCATCACCGAATTCAATCGCATCATGGCCTCAGGCTTCCTGCCGCTTGCGTGTGAGTGCTGCCTTAACAGCGACGGCTCACTGCGCATCAGCGTGTTCGAGCCCACGTCCGGTCGTGTCGACTTGCTGCTGACCTGCGTATCGCCCGAGGGCCTGGACAGCATCCGTGCCATCGCCAACCTGATTGGTGAGTTGCGTACCGAGATAAAGGCCGGCCGCCGTGGGTTTGCTGCGGTGGGTTCTGTCCAGGGCGTCAGAGGCGCCGCAGGAAGGATTTGACGATGTGGCGCGTGGCGTCTGTGGTGTCCAGCTCATCCAGGGCGCTGTAGGCGTACCACTGGCAATCGACAATCTCGTTGCACGGCCGTGCCTCGTCGATATTGACTACCGAGGCCTCAAACACATGGTGGACGGTGTCGCGGGCCTTGAGCTCCTGCAGGTACAGCAAGCCGTCCACGTTTAATCCGGTTTCTTCTTCCAGCTCGCGTTCCGCCGCGCCTACCGGGCGCTCGTCTGCTTCCACTTTCCCGCCGGGCAATGCCCATTTTGATCTGGCCTTGCGCACGAAGAGGATATGCCCCTCATGTTCGCAAATGACGGTTGCCCTAATTTTCATCGAATGTGCCCCCGCGCCGAACGAATGTCATAAAAGTGTAATGCAATTGTCATGCTAAGTGGTTATGGCGCGCCAGGGCCGGTATGTGGATACTGCCCGATTGACGAATACGACCGAGGACATTAGATGAAGACCATACGCTGGGGCATGATCGGCTGTGGCAGTGTCACTGAGTTAAAGAGTGGACCGGCTTTCTATAAAGCGCCAGGTTCGGCATTGGTCGCCGTGATGGGGCGGCGTGCCGAGGCGGTGCGCGATTATGCGGCGCGCCATGGCATTGCCCGCTGCTATACCGACGCCCAGGCCTTGATCGATGACCCCGAGGTGGAGGCGGTCTACATCGCCACCCCGCCCGACAGTCACCTTGAGTACGCCCTGAGGGTGGCCGCGGCGGGCAAGCATTGTTGCGTCGAAAAGCCGATGTCGCTGAATGCTGAACAGAGCGCGTTGATGCAGCGCACCTTTGAGCGCGCCGGGCTGCACCTGTTTGTTTCTTACTACCGGCGTTCATTGCCGCGCTTTGAGCAAGTGCGCACCTGGCTGCAGGAAGGCCGTATCGGTGAGCTGCGCCACCTGACCTGGACCTTGTGCAAGCCAGCTGCCGCAACAGACACCGACGCCGCCAATTGGCGTACCGACCCGGCCATTGCCGGTGGCGGCTACTTTGCCGACCTGGCCAGCCATGGGTTTGACCTGTTCCAGTACCTGGCTGGGGATATCGTTGAGGTCTCAGGCTTTTCGGCGCGACAGGCGGGACGCTACGCGGCAGAAGACGCAGTGACAGCCTGTTGGACATTCGCCAGCGGTGCGCTGGGCATGGGCTGCTGGAACTTTGTGGCAGACCGCCGCGAAGACCGTGTCGAACTGATCGGCAGTCGCGGCCGTATTCAATTTTCGGTGTTCGACGACCAGCCGCTGCGGCTTGAAGGCGAGACCACCGAAGTGTTGGAAGTGCCGTGTCACACCCATATTCAATGGCACCATGTGCTGAACATGAACGCGCATATTCGTGGCGAGGCCGAGCATCCGTCGTTGGCCATCGAGGCGCTGAAGACCGATATCATCCTGGACAAGGTGCTACACCGTTACTCCCAGCATCCCTAGTCGTGGCGATAGCGTAAGGCTTCACTCTTTTAAAGGAATACCGGGATGAAATACTGGATGGTGCTGTGGCTGCTGATCGCCACCGCGGCAACGGCGGCGCCACGCAGCCAAGGGCAGTCGGGCGAGTTTGATTTCTATGTGCTGTCGCTATCGTGGTCACCCACGTTTTGCCTGACGCACCCAGGCAACGAGCAATGTTCGGGCAAGGGCTACGGCTTTGTGCTGCACGGTTTGTGGCCGCAATACGCGCGCGGAGGGTGGCCGGCGTCCTGTGCGCCGCAGATGCACTTGAGCGAGGCAGAAATGGACAAGGGCGCGGCGCTGTTTCCCACCCGTGCACTGCTCAAGCATGAGTGGGCCAAGCATGGCACCTGCAGTGGGCTGCCGCCGTTGGAGTACCTGGAGAAGACCGATGTGGCGCTTGGTGCGGTGGTGATCCCGCCACAGTTGCAGCCGTTCAACACGCCGCCGTCATTGCAGGCCAAAGAGATCGAGGCGCTGTTTCGCGAGAGCAACCCACGCATGGGCAACCACGGGATGGCGGTGATCTGCAAGGGTCAGGTGCTGTCGGAAGTGCGGGTGTGCCTGACCAAGGATCTGGCGTTTGCAGGTTGCCCGCGCAGTGTGAAAAGCCAATGCCGTGGAGGCGATATTCGTATTCCCACGCAGCGTTGAGCAGCGCAGGCGCCTAGAACTCGCCGGAATACTTCACCGCAGCTGCAGCGCGTGAGGGGACATTCAGGCTGCGCAACAATGACGACACATGGATACGCACGGTAAACGGCGAGATATTCAGGGCCTTGGCAATTTCCTTGTTGGTCTTGCCCTGGGCAATCAGGCGCAGCACTTCCTGCTGACGTGGGGTGAGGGTGTGGGTGTCGAGGGGCAGCAGGCCTGAAGGGGCGAACTTGACCAGCACTTCGCCCTCGCGGATCGCCAGCAGGGCCTGGCCGATCTCATCCGGGGCGATGTTCTTACCGATAAAACCGTCGGCGCCCAGGGCCATGACCTGTTCGATCAGCGCGGGGTCGTCGACCATCGACACCAGGACCAAGGTGGTGCGTTTCAGTTGCTGGCGCAGTTCGGCCAGTTGGCTGATGCAGGTCAGGCCGGGAAAGCGCAAATCGAGAATCAAGGTATCGACCTCGCCCGCTTCGCACAGCAACGCATTCACCGTGGCCAGGTCGCCGGCCTCCTGCACCACCGCGCCCGGTAGCAGGCGCTGCACGGTGCGCGTCATGCCTTCGCGAAACATGGGGTGGTCGTCGGCGATGATGATACGGCCGGTCATTGTGTGCTCCTTCCTGGGGCAAGGTTGTATCCAGGCATGCTAATTTACCACCGGGCCTGTAGGAGCGAGCTTGCTCGCGAAGAACTCACAGGCGCTGCGTTCATTCAGGCAACACGCGTTATCGTTAACGTTTTTCGCGAGCAAGCTCGCTCCTACAGATGATAGGTCAGGGATACGACGATGAGTCTTGAGACCAATTCTGAACTCGATCAGGCTAACCTGCGCATCGTGGTGGCCACCATCGCCATTGTGTATATAAGCCTATTGGGTTTCCTACCTGGGCAATCGCTGGACACCTACCTGCCGGTGATCCTCTATATCTTCGTGTTCCTGCTGGCGTCCATCGTGCTTCGCCAGGTGATCGCGCGCTGGCCCGGGCATTACCCGGCGCGGCGGATCTTCGGCATGATCCACGACTACACCGGTACTTCGTTCGGCCTGGTAGTGGGGGGTGAAGCGGCATTGCCGCTGTATGCGGTGATGGTTTGGGTGAACCTGGGCAATGGCATGCGCTACGGTTCGCGCTACCTGGCGATTGCCACGGCGCTGGCGTTGCTGGCGTTGTTGATCGTGTACCAGCTTACGCCGCTGTGGCAGGCGCAGCCGTTCATGGTGCTGATGCTGATGATCACCAGCACGGTGATCCCGGTGTATGCGCATATTCTGCTGGAGCGCACGCGCAAGGCCTCCGAGCAAGCGATCGCTGCCAACCTGGAAAAATCCCGCTTTCTCGCCCAGGCCAGTCATGACCTGCGCCAGCCTATCCACTCCATTGGCCTGTTCACCGCCTGCCTGCGCGAAGCGCGCTTGGGAGATGACGAACAGCGCCTGGTGGACAATATCGACCGTTCGCTGCTTAACGTGTCGCAATTGTTCCGTTCGATTCTCGACCTTTACACCCTCGACAACGGTCGGCTGTTGCCCAAGTACCAAGTGCTCCACCTGGGCGAATTTCTCGCCGACCTGGTGCGCCAGAACGCCGAGGCCGCACGCTGGGCGGGTGTGGAGTTGCGCTTGCGCCCCTGCGCCCATTGGGTGTTGGTCGATCCAGGCATGCTGGCGACCATGGTGCAGAACCTGCTCTCCAATTGCTTCAAATACGGCGCCCAGCGACCGGTGCTGATCGGCGTGCGTGTGCGCGATAACGGCTTGGTAATCGAGGTACACGACCAGGGGCGGGGGATTGCCAGGGAGCATCTTTCAAAAGTCTTCGAAGAGTTTTATCGCGTGCGTCAACTGCGTGACAAGGACGTTGAAGGCGTGGGCCTGGGGCTGTCCATCGTCAAGCGCCTGGGGCAATTGATGGGGTTGCAGGTGAGCCTGCGCTCGCGCGTTGGCCATGGCACTTCTGTCAGCTTGCATGGCTTGGCCCTGGCGGCCGCGCCGCGCCAACCGGCGTTGCGCGACGATGCACGCCAAGCCGGCCTGCTCACCGGCCTTAAGGTGTGCCTGGTGGAAGATGACTACAACGTGCTGCTCGCCACCCAGGCCCTGCTTGAGCGCTGGGGGTGCCAAGTGCAGGCCGAGTCCACGGGGCAGGGTTTGGTCAGCGACTGTGACATCATCGTCGCCGACTATGACCTGGGCAACCATGCCACCGGCATCGAATGCATCGACCAGCTACGCGAGCAACGTGGCTGGGCGGTGCCAGCGCTGATCCTCACCGGCCACGACGTGGAGAAAATCCAGGCCGCGTTGCATGACCGTCAGATCGCTATCCTGTCCAAACCGGTACGCCCTACGGAACTGCGCGGCACCCTGCGTGAGCTCAGCCAGGAAAAAATTACTGCATGAATGGTGTTAATCCATTGCCTTTGGCACCCTTGGGCATGCAGTAGGCCGCTGGCTTCATCAGGCCGAAGCTGGCAATCGCGAACGCGCCGCCGCTGGCACCACTGGGCACGGAACAGTTGTACTCGCCGGAGGCCGTGTTAGCCACGTAGTAGGTGGTCATGGAGTCGCTGCGCACATTGGAGATACGTTTTACCGGCTCGCCCAGATTGGTTTCCGACAGCTTCTTGAGATGGTCTTCGGTAGGCTTGATATTGCTGCAACCGGCGACGCCGATGATCAGGGCGCCCAACAGGGCAAGGCGAGTGACAGGGGAGTGGAGTTTCATGGTGCTTCTTCCTTGGGGTTGTTTTGGTTTTTCCAACGCGCAACAAACCCACGCGCACTGAATGCGCGGTGTTGGTGAGAACGTTGGAAGTGCCGCGGAATATAGCGCCGCCGTGAGGTAGGGTCGATTAGCACAAATGGGCTAATGGCAGTTTGAGGTCATGGAAGGAGCTTGACGCCGGACGACGCGCAGCAGCAGCAGCAGGCGATTGAGCAGGGTGGTGCTGGATGCGACAAGTCTTTATAGCGCGTGCGGGTATGTAGGCGATGAGCAGGCGGTGTATCGCTGCCCGTCGGGGTTGGTGCTGGCGTGTGTACCGATGGTGAAGCGGTTGCGGGTTATGAATCGCGCTTGAATGCAGCGCGCAATTGGGTCAGTTCGGCGCCATCGGTCATGGGATCGAGGGATTGCGTACCGAAAGCGTTCACCCCCACGATCCAATTGTGGGAGCTGGCTTGCCTGCGATGACGGCCTGCCAGCCAACACCTATCTACCTGACACCCTGCGATCAACCTGTGGGAGCGGGCTTGCTCGCGAAGGCGGCCTAGCAGTCAACGCAGTTGGATTGTGTACATATCCATTGCTGCGGTAACGGCTACTTAGGGTTCCGCCTGACGGCGGGTCACTTTCGAAAAGCGCGAAAGTAACCAAAGCGCTCTTGCCCCACCACTCGGCACCTCGCTTAGGCTCGGTGTGCCCGAACACAGGCTTGAATCCGTGGGCCGCCGCCACGCGCCATCCATGGCGCGGGGCGGCTAACCCGGCGTCCTGCCGGGTTACCCACGAATTCAAGCCTGCGTTCGGCCAGCGTGGTTTAACGGGGCGCCTAAGATCAAGATCACAAGCAGAGCAAGATCAAGAGCGGCTCGCTTCGCATCGTGGTGAGGTGGGAGAAGAAGCGGCCTACTCAATGCATCTTGCTATGGTCCATCTTGCTATGGTCCATGCCATCCAGCCCACGGGCCGTTGCCTTCACTTCGACAGCCTGCTTTTCACCCTTGGCATCTTGCACCGTCAGGGTCAGCGGCACTTGGTCGCCTTCCTTGATCTGGGCGTTCAGGCCCATCAGCATCACGTGGTAGCCGTTCGGGTCGAGCTTGACGGCTTCTCCTGCCGGCAGGGCCACCGCATCCACCGGGCCCATGCGCATCACGTCGTCCTTCATGCTCATCTCGTGAATCTGCACGTCCTTGGCCACTGGCGATGCCACGCTCAGCAATTTGCTGTCGCTGTCGGCGGTGAGGGTCATGAAGGCACCGCTGGATGGCTGGCCCGGTACGGAGGCGCGCACCCAGGCGTCGGTCACTTGTACTTGGGCGCTGGCGTGGGCGGCGAGGCCCAGCAGGGTGAGGCCGAGGGTGAGACGCTTGAGGTGTTGAACGGCAGTCATTAGCAGACCTCCATGACGGTGAGCAGGTCTTCTGCGCACTCTTGAGCGGTAAGGGATGCCTGCAAGCCAAGGCGCAGGTTGCCACGGGTGTCGAACACGAAACTGGTGGCGGTGTGGGAGAGGGTGTAGGTGTCGCCGGCGGGGATCTTTTCATAAAAGATCCCGAACTCCTTGGCGGCCACGGCGATTTCTTCCGGGGTGCCGTAGAGCGCTTCGAAGCTGGGGTCGAAGGCCTTGACGTAATTGTTGAGAATCTCGGGGGTGTCGCGCTCGGGGTCCAGGGTGATGAACACCACCTGCATGATCTTGCCATCGCGGCCCATCAGTTTCTTGGCCTGGGCGGCGCGGGCCAGGGCGGTCGGGCAGACGGCCGGGCACTGGGTGAAGCCGAAGAACACCACCGGCATCAGGCCGCGGTACGAGCTCAAGGTGACGGTTTCGCCGTCAGTATTCTTGAGCTTGAAAGTGCGGCCCATGATCTTGTCACTGAGGTCCTTGCCGTACTTGAAGTTCAGCTTGGGGCTGTAGTCACAGCCGCCCAGCAGGCTGCCCAGGCCCAACAGGCCCATGCCGGTCAGCACTTTGCGGCGGGTGAATAACGTACTCATCAACTGTGCATCCTGTGAAACGCCTGCAAGGCAGTAGAGCTGCCCCACCAGGCTTTGAAAAGGAGTAACGAGAAGGGTGCAGAGTCTAGCAACCCTGGCCCGTGCGCGTAATCTGCGACGTTCTGCCACAGGGGCGCGGCGCATTTCGTGCTTTTGTGGCTTCGGTGGTAGAGTCGCCGCCATGAAATTGCGCCACTCTGACCGCTCACTGATCGCCTGGGCCCTGTACTTCTGCGTGCTGATGAACCTGTTCGCCTGCGGTTTGGGGCATGGCCAGATGATGGGCCAGCAGCTCAATGGCATCGGCGGGCTGTTCTGTTCGGTGGACGGCGGCCAGTCGCCCATTTCCGACAAAGGGTTGGCAACCCCGACTTCCAGCAACATCTCGAACTACTTTGCCTGCCCGGTGTGCAACGCGGTTACCGTCGCCCTGGTGTTCCTGATCGGCCTGGCCTGGCTGCTCGGTCTTACGCACACCCCACGTGTCGCCCATGAACGGCGCAACAAGGCGCCTCCGCGCTATTCCTGGCCTTCGGCCAACCCTCGCGCTTCTCCCGCATCCTGACGTGTGCCTTGGGCTTCCTGTCACCAGGAGGCATTCTCTCGTCACGATGGTGAGTACGTTTTATGAACCCTCAATTGCCTGCCGGCGCCAGCCGCCTGGTCAGCAAGGCGTCGCGGCGCCTGCGTGCGCAGCCGGCGCTGCCTGATTACCCGAGCAATTCGCGCTGTTTCGTGCACCTGGACGCGCGCCTGCTGCCTCATTGGCATAGCTTGTTTGATATCTGCCCGGCGCTGCTCAAGCTCGACCCACCGGAGGGCTTGAACCTGTTTCGCGCCTTCATGACCTGGGCCTATCGCAACCAACCGCCGCTGGACTGGACCTACCATCTGAACGTATGCCGCTGGTTACTGATTTCGGCGTACCGCACGCAGATCGATGACGAACCGATCGAAGCCTTCATGGCCGCCGCCGCTGCGCGTTGGGTGCTCACGGACGACAGCCCGGCGGCAGGCATTGTTCTGAGCTGGCGCGATTGCACCCTGTTCGATTGGAAGGGCCACCCTTGGGTAGCCACGCAGCAGCCGGCATTGCCGGCGCCCGCCTGGGATTTCGCCTGGTGCCCATTGAATGCGCAAGGCACCTTCAGCGGCTGGCTGCCGGTGCCATGAAACGCCGAACCTGATAGCGAGCCGAAGGCCATCACGCCGCCAGGGGTTTTCTCGCCATGGTTTTTTTGTGCGCGGCCTTCATCGCTTCCATCTCAGCCCCCAGCTCCTCGAGAAGTGCTTTACCCAAGAGCTTTTTAGCTTGTGGGAACATCTCGGTTTCTTCCTCTTCGATATGGTGTTCAAGCAGCTCCTTGACCACTTTGACGCGACCGGAAAACTCGGTGGACGATGGGTCAGTTTTCTTCAAGTCCGGCAGTACCAGCGAGTCGACGGTACGGTGCTCTTCCTTGGCTTCGTGGTACATGATGTCCTGTTCCTTGCCCCCGGCTTTTCTGAACGCGGGGTAGAGAATCTCTTCTTCGAGCTGGGTGTGCAGGGTGATTTCCATTTCGAGTTTGGCCAGCAACTCGGTACGTTTTTTTACCCCGCGTTCAGTGGATTCGCTCAACTGGGTCAGCAGGGTCTTGACGCGTTCATGGTCGGCTTTGAGAAGGTCGATGGCATTCATATAAAACCTCACGGATGGTGTTCGGGCGTGTCGAAGCGCACGCCTCGTGGTGAGGGGGTTGCATCAGGCGTACCAATTTTTCGGATATAAAAAAATGTTTAAAATCAATTGGTTGAGTTTACTTGTGCGCTTTGCTGTCGTGCAGCTTGCATGGTCGGGTTGCGGCGACATTGCACAACGCCCAACCGGCGCTGACGCTCCAGCGCAACGGCGCAGGCCTTAAAGCGTGGCTTGAAAATCCAATGGAACCCTTGGCGCATCCGCTTGACCTAACGCATAGACTTCAGGAGGTGAATCATGCAAATAGAATATATCTGGATCGTATTGGCGGTGATTCTGCTGCTCTTGGAACTCTGGGCGATCAACATCGTTTTGCGCAGCACTGGCGGATGGGAGACCAAGGGGTTGTGGGTGGTGGTGCTGGTGTTCGTGCCGCTGCTGGGGCTGATTGCGTGGGCGATGTTCGGGCCCAAGCGTGAGATGGCGCAGCAGCGTAAAAGCTGAAGCGGTGAGTGATAAAAAACAGGCGCCCATGGGGCGCCTGTTTTCATTGCGCTAAACCGATCAACCGCCGACGGCGTAGGCAATCGCCTCATTGAACGCCGGCAGATCGTCGGGCGTGCGCGAGGTGATCAAGGTCCAGCCATTGGCCTGGCATTCTTTAACCTCGGCATCCACCACGCTGGCAGCGCCGGCGTTTTCAAGGTCGATGCGCACGCTTTTATAGGCGGTCAGGGTTTTGCCCTTGACCACCCCGGCGTCAATCAGCGTCCATGGCCCGTGGCAGATCGCCGCGATGGTCTTGCCGGCCTGCACGAATTCATTGATCAAGCGCAGCGCGGCGGCATCCTGGCGCAGTGTATCGGCATTCACCGTGCCGCCCGGGATGACCAGCGCATCGAAATCGGCGCTGACCACATCCGACAGTTGCACGTCTGATTCCACGGTCTGGTCTTTTTCCGTGTCGCCGACAAATGTCTGGGTAGTGCCGCCTTTGCTGGAGGCGTGCGTCACGGTCGCGCCGTAGCCACGCAGTGTCTCCAGCGGCTTGAGCAGCTCGTCGCGCTCAATGCCTGTGTTGGAGGTGATGACGAGGATGTGCTTGCCGTTGAGTTGCGAGCTCATGGTCGAGTGTCTCCTTGGGTCATGGATCGATTAATGGGCGTATTTGGTTTGCAGTTCCTTGGCCATTTTCAGGTGGGCTTCAAGGGTAGGCAGGGTCTTGGTGGCGAAGGCTTTCAGCTCGGGATTGTCCGAGGAGGCCGCTTCTTTCTTGAACAGTTCGACGGTTTTTTCATGGGCCGCCACCTGGTTGTTGGCGTAGGCCTTGTCGAAGGATTCATCGCGCATTTCCAGAATGGCTTTCTTGGCCTGGTCGGTAAGCGCGGCGTCATCGGGGACTTCGATATCGAGTTTTTTCGCCAGGGCCATCAATTCCTGATTGGCTTTGGTGTGGTCGGTAACCATATGCTGGGCAAAGGTCTTCACGTCCGCCGAGCTGCTTTTTTCCAGGGCCAGTTTGCCTGCTTCCACCTCGGTGATACCGCCCTCGGCGGCGTTGTCGACAAAGTCGTTGGAGGTCGCCGCCATCGCGGTGGACATCGAGCCTGCGATCAGCATGAAGGTAAGGCCCATCGGTTTCATCAGTCGAGTTTTCATGGTGTCTCTCCTTGGAAATGGCGGGATGCCGTTACCTGACTGTTGAATGGAGAGGGGCGTAAAAGGTTTAAAATTTTTTGCGCTTTTTTGCCCAGTGGTGAGGGGGCAATTGAGCGATCAAAGCGCAGATTCTGGGTGACAAATCCTTTGTTGATGACCTGGGCGCCGAGTCGGTGGATCTTATGGAACTCGTCATAACGATCGAGGATGAATTTGGCATCGAAATATCCAATGACATGGCAAGTCATCTCATCACCGTCGCAGACGCAATCACGGTTGTGACGCATGCAGTCCAGTAAAGGAGTGGCCGCCTCGCCTCCAGCCAAAACGGCTCATACTCGTAGGTGTTGTTTATAAATAAAAATAATAATTAGCTTAGATTAAAATGTGCTTTTTATTATTTATGACCATCCCCTAGTCTTGCCTGTAAGCCCCCTTAGGCCATCCAGGAAGATTTGCCATGAGCAGCGTCACGCCGATTTCCAGTGTTTCCAGCAATGTGCGCCAGCGGGTCACACCGCAAGAGTGGGAGGTACGGGTCAAGCTGGCCGCAGCCTACCGACTGGCGGCGTTACACAAGTGGACCGATCATATCTACACGCATTTCTCGGCGCGGGTGCCAGGGCCCGAGGCGCATTTCCTGATCAATGCTTTCGGGCTGTTGTTCGACGAAATCAGCGCTTCCAACCTGGTCAAAGTCGATCTGGACGGCACCATCGTCGATGACCCCACGGGCCTGGGGATCAACTACGCCGGCTACGTGATCCACAGCGCCATCCACGGCGCACGCCATGACTTGCAAGCGGTGCTGCACACCCACACCCGCGACGGTATTGCGGTGTCGGCGCAAAAGCAGGGGCTGTTGCCCATCTCCCAGCACGCTATCGCGTTCTCGGGGCGTGTGGCTTACCACGGTTACGAGGGCGTGGCCCTGGACCTGGATGAGCGTGAACGGCTAGTGGCGGATCTGGGCGACAAGAGTGTGATGATCCTGCGTAACCACGGCTTGTTGACGGGCGGCGTCAGCGTCGAGCATGCCTTCCAGCAACTACAAAGCCTGGAGCGGGCCTGCAATATCCAGATCGCGGCACAGGCGGCGGGGAATGCCGAGTTGATCTTCCCACCGGCAGAGGTGGTGGCCAAAGTTGAGCAGCAGGCCAAGGTATTCAGCAACGGTGAAGGCCCAGGCGTGGCGCGACATTGGAATGCGCTGGTGCGTCAGCTTGAGCGAACAGACACCGACTACAAAAACTGAGTGGTGTAGGAGGGGGCTTGCTCTAAATAATATTTAATTAACAGCCTCGCGCATCGCAATGCTGGGTTGCGCTGCCGGGCTCGGCGCGCCCGTGCGGTCCGCCAGGTAACGCGCCGGCGGTTGACCCATGGCCTTGCGGAACATGGTGATAAACCCGCTGGCATTTTCATAACCCAAATCCAGCGCCACGCTCTGCACACTCTCGCCGTTGGCCAGGCGTTGCAGTGAAAGGATCACATGCAACTGGCGGCGCCAGCGACCGAAGCTCAGGCCGATTTCTTCCAGCAGCAGGCGAGTCATGCTGCGTTCGCTCATGCCGATGCGCATGGCCCATTCGCCCAAGGTGGATTTGTCGCCGGGGTTGGCCAATAAGCAGTTGGCCAGCCGATGCAAGCGAGGGTCTTGGGGCATGGGCAAATGCAGCGCTTCGTGGGTCACACCGCCGGGAATCCACAACGCGCATTGCGGCGGCACGATCCAGATACCCGCCTCGATCACACAATGCACCACGCCGCGCAAGGTATAGATCAATTGCCCGTGTTGATGGTGGTGAGGGGTATGTTCCCAGCGCTCGGAGGTACTCGAGGCGCCCACGGCCACTATCGAGCGAGGGATGGCGGCGGCGTCGCGAACCCGGCAGGGGTCGTACTGGTCGAGGCGGTGATGAACCATGGTGGCAACTGCCTTGGCTGGATTGCGAAACATTTTGGCTATTGTGTGCAATGCTGTCCAGCGTCCCGCGCTCTATGATGAGAACCAATCTCATCCAAGGAGCTTTGCCATGCGACTCGACAGTTCAACTTTCCCCGTGGTGAAAATCTTTTTCGACGCGCCTGACGACGGCGGGCCGGAAGATGCCTTACTGACCTTCGAGCATTTGTTGGCCCGTGAGCAGCCCTTCTTGCTGCTGCACGAAAAAGCCGTGGATGAAAACAATCACGAACACGCCCACGAAGAGCGCAAGCGCGCCTCTATCTGGATGAAGAAAAACAAAGCGGCCTTGCGCGCCTATGTCAAAGGCATGATCCAGGTGGAGCCCAGCGCCGCCAAGCGCCTGGCTCTCAAGCCCTTCGCCGTGACGTTCGGCAAGGCCTGGGGCTACCCGCTGCTGGTGGTGGAGTCCGAGAACCGCGCCTGGGCGCTGGCCGAGGATGTGCTGGACCCAGAAGTGTCGGATGTGGCGCATTTCTAAGCCTGGCCAGAGCTCGACAGCGTCCACAATTGAACTACCTTGATTGACGAGCCTTCCCACTCGGTACTCAAGCATGCGCACGTTATGGACGCGGTATTTGGCATTGCTGGAAAACGATTTGAGCACGCAGATTTTCGACAACGTCAAGAACCTGTTGGTCTGCGCGCTGTTGTTTGCGGCGGGGACCAACGCGCTGGTGGGGCCGCACGATTTGCTGATCGGTCTGTTTGCTTCCAGCGTCGCGGGTTGGGGCTTGATTGTGCTGTCGACGCTGCTGATGTTGTTGAACGTCAGCGACGGCATTCGCCGGCTGGCCAAGTTGCGTTATCACTTGGCGTTGCAACTGTTATTGATCCTGATCTACGTGGTGGTTGCCGAGCGGGTGGTAGAGATTGTGTGGGTGTTGCGCGCCCACTGAAGTATCCTCCGCGCCTCGTTTATCACTGATTCAAACAAAGATGACAGGACAAGCTATGCAGGCGCTGCTGGAGTCGATCCTCGACGAAGTGCGCCCCTTGATCGGCCTCGGCAAAGTTGCCGATTACATTCCCGCGCTGGCCGACGTGCCCGCCCACCAACTTGGCATTGCGGTCTACGGCAACGACGGCACGGCCTACTGCGCCGGGGATGCCGACACGCTGTTTTCGGTGCAGAGCATTTCCAAGGTCTTCAGCCTGGTGCAGGCTATCGACCATGGTGGCGAAACCATCTGGGAACGCCTGGGCCATGAGCCCTCGGGGCAGCCGTTCAACTCCATGGTGCAACTGGAGTTCGAGCGTGGACGCCCGCGCAATCCCTTTATCAATGCTGGCGCGCTGGTGATCTGCGACATCAACCAGTCACGCTTCGCCGTGCCGATTCTGTCGATGCGCGATTTTGTGCGGCGCCTGTCGGGCAACCCGCAGATCCTGGTCAACAGCGTCGTGGCCGAATCGGAAGCCCAGCACGGTGCGCGCAATGCGGCCATGGCCTACCTGATGAAGTCGTTCGGCAATTTTCATAACGATGTGGACGCAGTGCTGCACAGCTACTTCAACTATTGCGCGTTGCAGATGAGCTGCCTGGACCTGGCCCGAGCGTTCAGCTTTCTGGCCAACGAAGGCGTGAGTGCCCACAGTGGCGAGCAAGTGCTGACGGCGCGCCAGACCAAGCAAGTGAACTCGATCATGGCCACCAGCGGGCTGTATGACGAGGCGGGCAATTTTGCCTACCGCGTGGGCCTGCCGGGCAAGAGCGGGGTTGGCGGCGGGATCGTCGCGGTAGTGCCGGGGCAGTTCACAGTGTGCGTGTGGTCGCCGGAGTTGAACGCAGCGGGCAATTCGCTGGCGGGGATGAAGGCGTTGGAGTTGTTGAGTGAGCGGATTGGGTGGTCGGTTTTTTGAGATCATTCCCACGTACATGGGGACGAGCATCAGACTGAAGTCGAATCGGCGCTCAAAACGCAGTGCACCAAACTTCATCTCGTTCAGTCTAGGTTGTCATAAATTAGGCGGTCTCTTTGAAGAATTCAGTTTCGATGTCGCCGGTACTGGACGTGCGTTTGGCTGTCCATTTCTCAAAAGAGGGGGAGCCGTTAACGTAATCCGCTTCCCAACGCCACGAACCGCCACTGGTTTCAAACCAGAGCACGGTCTCGTCTCGACCATCTCCGTAAAGGTGATAGTGGCCACTGACGGGCTCCGATATACCGGTAAGCAAATAATGAAATTCTCCACTGAAGGAACCTGCTAACTGATCGAACTTTTTAATAGTCAGACGGAATACGTTACTGGATCCGCCGTCGTAGTTTCCGGATAGAGAGTAGGTCATGGGCATTTCCTGATAAGTAGCGAGAGAGTAAAGTGATACGCAGTCATACTGAGTGAAAGTTCTCTTACGAGAACCTGTAGGAAATAACAGTTTTTTATAACGTTACTTCATAAGAATCCCCTTCCGGCTCCCTTTACTGAATGCTTGCGTGGCATATTTCAGTGTGTAGATGCCGCTATTCGGTCGGTCCCACGCTCTGCGTGGTAATGCATGCAGTGACGCTCGGCGTCACCTGGCACAGCCTGACGCAGAGCGCCCGGGCATGCAGAGCTTGGGAACGGTCACTGTAGGAGCGAGCTTGCTCGCGAAAAACGCCCAGGCTCTGCGGTCATCCAGGTTACCCGTGTCATCGTTGACGATCTTCGCGAGCAAGCTCGCTCCTACAGTGGGTTATTGGCGGGGTTTGTTGAGGCGTGGCACGACCATGCCCACCTCACGCTGATAACGCCGATACCGCTCACCAAACAGCGCCACCAAATCCCGTTCTTCGAAACGGGCGCCGATGAAGAGATACACCGACATCCCCAGCGCAAACAGCAGATGCCCCACGGTCATATGCGGCGTTGCCCAAAAGGCGATCAGGAAGCCCAGGTACAGCGGATGACGCACGACTTTGTAGAGCAGCGGCGTCCGGAATGTCAGGCCTGAGGGTGGGGCGTTGCGCCAGCGATCAATGGCCTGCTTCAGCCTGAACAACTCGAAGTGACTGATCAAGAAAGTTGCCAGCACCACGATGCCCCAGCCCAGCCAGAACAGGCCGGTCAGCAGTGCCTTGGCCCAGGCGGCGTCAACCGCCCAAACGGTGTGCGTAATAGGCCGCCACTGCCAGAACAGCAGCGCGAGCATCAGGCTGGAGAGCAGCACATAGCTGGAACGCTCCACCGCTGCCGGGGCGAAGACTGCCAGCCAGCGCTTGAAGCGTTTACGCGCCATGCTGCTGTGCTGGACACCAAACACAATGATCAGTGACGCATTGATCATGAGTGCCAGCGCCCAGTCGATGCGCGCGCCGGAGTCGATGTGTTTGGGCACGACCACAGCCCCTACGAAGCCCATCATGTACAGCAGGGTGAATAAGAACACCAGGTAGCAGCAGGTGCTATAGACCAGGCCAGCCAAGCGTGCCGTGAGGGTGTTTGAAGAGGTTTGCCGTTTCATGGACGATTCCTTTCGCACATGGTGAATGGGTGAGCCAATCGATGACTGGCTCGCTCAGACTAACGGCATTCACGGAGTCGGTAACCTGTTGAAGTTGACAGTTTCTTCAGAAGCGATTGGTGGTTTAACCGACGTTCTCATCGATCCAACAGGCTATATCAGGCCACGCCTGCGCCAATGTGAGCCCCGGTGCTGTTGCAGTGCTCAAGGGCGCTGAATAGTCAGGCGCGGAACCTGGAATGAACCGAAGCCCCGGATACACCGGCGACTCATTGTGGGAGCTGGCTTGCCTGCGATGGTGGTGGTTCAGTGGAAAAATCATTGACTGACAAACCGCCTTCGCGAGCAAGCCCGCTCCCACAGGGGATCGGTGCCAGGCGCTGATTCTGTGGGCAATACAAAACGAGTGTGGGAGCTGGCTTGCCTGCGATAGCGGTGGTTCAGTTGGAGACTCAGAGACTGACACACCGCCTTCGCGGGCAAGCCCGCTCCCACAGGGGATCGGTGCCAGGCGCTGATTCTGTGGGCAACACATGGCCAATGTGGGAGCTGGCTTGCCTGCGAAAGCGGTGGTTCAGTTGAAAACTCAGTGACTGGCACACCGCCTTCGCGAGCAAGCCCGCTCCCACATTTTGAATCTGTATTGTTCTTTGAACTGTGGGTGAGCCCAAACAAAAAATGCGCCCCTGGGGGCGCATTCTTTTGCTCGGTCAGCTATGGCCTATCAGGCCGTCGCATCCCAGGCCCGATCACCGTGCTCGTCTTTGATCCGAGTCGGCAAGCCCATCACATCCAGCGCCTTGAGGAACGGCTCAGCCGGCAGTTCCTCGACGTTGGCCATGTGCTTGACATCCCACTCGCCACGCGCAACCAGCAGCGCAGCGGCTACCGGTGGTACGCCTGCGGTGTAGGAGATGCCCTGGCTGTCGGTCTCGGCATAGGCCTCTTCGTGATCAGCCACGTTATAGATGAACATCTCACGCGGCTGGCCATCCTTGGTGCCTTTGACCAGGTCACCGATGCAGGTCTTGCCGGTGTAGCCAGGCGCAAGCGAAGACGGGTCGGGCAGCACGGCCTTGACCACTTTCAACGGCACCACTTCCAGGCCTTCGGCCGTCTTGACCGGCTGTTCGGAGAGCAGGCCGAGGTTTTTCAGCACGGTGAACACGTTGATGTAGTGTTCGCCGAAGCTCATCCAGAAACGCACGTTGGGCACGTCGAGGTTTTTCGACAGCGAGTGCACTTCATCGTGGCCGGTGAGGTAGAGGTTCTGCGAGCCGACTACTGGCAGGTCGTCGGTGCGTTTGACTTCGAACATGGTGTTGCTGGTCCACTGGCTGTTCTGCCAGCTCCACACCTGCCCGGTGAATTCGCGGAAGTTGATTTCCGGATCGAAATTGGTGGCGAAATATTTGCCATGGGAGCCGGCATTGACGTCGAGAATGTCGATCGAATCAATGCGGTCGAAATGCTGTTGCTGCGCCAGCGCGGCATACGCGTTGACGACACCTGGGTCGAAGCCCACGCCAAGGATGGCGGTGATGTTCTTCTGTTTGCACTCTTGCAGGTGGTTCCACTCGTAGTTGCCGTACCACGGTGGGGTCTCGCAGACCTTGCCCGGCTCTTCGTGGATGGCGGTGTCGAGGTAAGCCACGCCCGTGTCGATGCAGGCACGCAATACCGACATGTTGAGGAACGCGGAGCCGACGTTGATGACGATCTGCGATTCGGTCTCGCGGATCAGGGCCTTGGTCGCTTCCACGTCCAGGGCGTTCAGCGCGAAGGCTTGGATATCGGCGGGAACCTTGAGGCTACCCTTGGCCTTGACGCTGTCGATGATGGCCTGGCATTTGGAGATGTTGCGCGACGCGATAGCAATACGACCGAGTTCGTCGTTGTGCTGCGCGCACTTGTGGGCCACCACCTTGGCGACACCTCCTGCACCAATGATAAGAACGTTCTTTTTCAATTGCTTTATCTCTCCTTTATCCGCCAGCTCAGGACAGGCTGGACAGGTAGTCGTCGTAACCAAATTCACGAACCACCTCGACTGTACCGTCGAGTTGTTTCACTACGATGGACGGCATTTTCAGGCCGTTGAACCAGTTTTTCTTGACCATGGTGTAGCCTGCGGTGTCGATGAACGACAGCCGATCGCCGATGGCCAGCGGACGATCAAATTGATACTCGCCGAAGATGTCTCCAGCCAGGCAGGATTTGCCGCACACCATGTAGGTGTGTTCACCCTCGCTCGGCGCCAGTTTGGCGTTGAGGCGGTAGATCAGCAGGTCCAGCAGGTGGGCTTCGATGGAGCTGTCTACCACGGCGAGATTCTTGCCGTTGTAGAGGGTGTCGAACACGGTGACTTCCAGGGAGGCGCTGTTGGTGATCGCTGCTTCGCCGGGTTCCAGGTAGACCTGCACGCCGTACTTCTCGGAGAAGGCTTTGAGCCGTGCGCAGAACGCGTCCAACGCATAGCCTTCACCGGTGAAATGGATGCCGCCGCCGAGGCTGACCCACTTGACCTTGTGCAACAGCGCACCGAAGCGTTCTTCGATGGTGCCGAGCATCTTGTCGAACAGGCTGAAGTCGCCGTTCTCGCAGTTGTTGTGGAACATGAAGCCGGAGATCTGATCGATCACGCCATCGATTTTCACCGGGTCCCATTCGCCCAGGCGGCTGAACGGGCGCGCCGGGTCGGCCAGCAGGTAGTCAGAGCTGCTCACCTGCGGATTCACACGCAGGCCGCGGGTCTTGCCTTCGCTGCGTTCGGCAAAACGCTGCAGTTGGCTGATGGAGTTGAAGATGATCTTGTCGCAGTTCTCCAGCATCTCTTCGATTTCATCGTCGGCCCAGGCCACGCTGTAGGCGTGCGCTTCACCTTCGAACTTCTGGCGACCGAGCTTGAGTTCATACAGCGACGACGAGGTGGTGCCGTCCATGTATTGCTGCATCAAGTCGAACACCGACCAGGTGGCAAAGCACTTGAGCGCCAGCAGAGCCTTGGCGCCAGACTGCTCGCGCACGTAGGCAATCTTCTGCATGTTGACCAGAAGCTTCTGTTTATCGATGAGGTAGTACGGCGTTTTGATCATTTTTGAGAGCCTGCGGCGGTGCCTGCCAAAAAAGGACACGCATTGTGCCCGCACTTGGAACAGATCGAAAGGTTAGCCGGCGGATTTTGCGCGCCACGTTAAGCATAGGGCGTAAGTATGACCGTTCATAAGAATCACCCCGCCCAAACTGTGGGAGCGCTCGAGCCTAAGCGAGGCCGCGATGACGGCCGCCCTGGCAACACAAACCCCCACAGTAGCGCCGCCAATATCATGCCTACCTAAACATGAGCAAATCTTGTGATGATCTAGAACAGAATGAGTTTGTCTCAAGACACCCCTCTGCCGACAATGACCGCCATCAATCAGACCATTGGAGTTGTAAGTCATGGCAGTCGCTCATTCCCTCGGGTTTCCACGCATTGGACGCGATCGTGAACTGAAAAAAGCGCAGGAAGCGTTCTGGAAGGGTGAGCTCGACGAAGCCGGCCTGCGCGCTGTTGGCCGTGATTTGCGCAGCACCCACTGGGCGCTGCAAGAGCAAGCCGGCATCGAACTGTTGCCGGTGGGTGATTTTGCCTGGTACGACCAGGTGCTGACCCACTCGCTGATGTTCGGCGTGGTCCCTGAGCGGTTCCGCCCGGCCGATGGCCAGGCCACTCTGCATACCTTGTTCGCCATGGCCCGTGGCGTCAGTGACAGCTGCTGCGGCGGTGCCCATGCCCAGGAGATGACCAAGTGGTTCGATACCAACTATCACTATCTGGTGCCGGAGTTCAACGTCGATCAGCAGTTCCACCTGGCGTGGGATCAACTGTTCGAAGAGGTCCAGGAAGCGCTCGACCTGGGGCACCGCGTCAAGCCGGTGGTGATCGGCCCGCTGACCTACTTGTGGCTGGGCAAGGCCAAGGGCGCTGACTTCGACAAGCTCGACCTGCTCGAACGACTGCTGCCGCTGTATGGCCAGATCTTCCAGCGCCTGGCCGAATTGGGCGTGGAGTGGGTGCAGATCGACGAGCCGATCCTGGCGCTTGATCTGCCCCAGGAGTGGAAGAACGCTTTTGAGCGCGCCTATAACCTGATCCAGCGCGACCCGCTGAAAAAATTGGTGGCCACTTACTTCGGCGGCCTGGAAGAAAACCTCGGCCTGGCCGCCAACCTGCCGGTGGATGGCTTGCATATCGACCTGGTGCGTGCACCGGACCAGTACCCGACGATCCTCGACCGCCTGCCAGCGTACAAGGTGCTGTCCCTGGGTGTGGTCAACGGCCGAAACGTGTGGCGCTGCGACCTGGAAAAAGCCCTGGCTACCTTGCAGCATGCCCATGAGAAATTGGGCGATCGCCTGTGGGTCGCGCCGTCCTGCTCGCTGCTGCACAGCCCGGTGGATCTTGAGCGGGAAGATCAGTTGGATGCCGAACTGAAAAGCTGGCTGGCCTTTGCCGTACAAAAGTGCGCGGAAGTGGCGCTACTGGCCAAGGCGGTTGACCAGCCGTCAGCACCTGACGTACTCGCCGCCCTGGCCGAAAGCCGCGCCGTGCAGGGGGCTCGTGCTGCATCGTCACGTATCCATAAACCCGCTGTTCAGGCCCGTGTCGCCGCCATCACTGCCCAGGATAGCCAGCGTCAGTCGCCATTTGCCCAGCGCATCGAAAAACAGCGGGCCGGGCTTAACCTGCCACTGTTCCCGACCACCACCATCGGCTCGTTCCCACAGACCGCTTCGATCCGCCTGGCGCGCCAGTCGTATAAGGCTGGCAAGTTGAGCGAAGCCGAATACATCGAAGCCATGCACAGTGAGATCAAGCATGCGGTTGAGGTGCAGGAAAATCTTGGGCTGGATGTGCTGGTGCATGGTGAAGCCGAGCGTAACGACATGGTCGAGTACTTTGCCGAGCAACTGGATGGCTACGCGTTCACCCGGTTTGGCTGGGTGCAGAGCTATGGTTCGCGCTGTGTGAAACCCGCGGTGATTGCCGGCGACTTGAGCCGCCCGAAAGCCATGACCGTGGAGTGGATTCGCTATGCCCAAGGGCTCACCGACAAAGTGATGAAGGGCATGCTCACAGGCCCGGTGACCATGCTGATGTGGTCGTTTCCACGGGAAGACCTGAGCCGCGAAATGCAGGCCCGGCAACTGGCCCTGGCGATTCGTGACGAAGTGGTGGACCTGGAAGCGGCCGGCATCAAGATCGTGCAGATCGACGAAGCGGCCTTTCGTGAAGGCTTGCCGTTGCGCCAGGCGCAGTGGCAGCACTACCTGGACTGGGCCACCGAAGTGTTCCGCCTGTGCGCCAGTGGCGTGGGCGATGAAACCCAGATCCACACCCACATGTGCTACAGCGAATTCAACGACGTGATCGAGTCCATCGCCGCCATGGATGCCGACGTGATCACCATCGAAACCTCACGCTCGGACATGGAGCTGCTCGACGCGTTCGAAGCCTTCGCCTACCCGAATGAGATCGGCCCGGGGGTCTACGACATCCACTCGCCACGGGTGCCGGATGCCTCGGAAATGGCCAATTTGCTGCGCAAGGCCGCCAAGCGGATTCCGGCAGAGCGTCTATGGGTGAACCCTGATTGCGGCTTGAAGACGCGCGGCTGGCCGGAGACCGAGGCGGCGCTCATTCATATGGTCACCGCCGCTCGCCAACTGCGTGCCGAACTGGCCTGATTCCTGAGCCCGGCGCGGTTAAAACTGTGGGAGCGGGCTTGCTCGCGAAGGCGGTCTTTCAGTCACAGCAGCAGTGGCTGACGCACCGCCTTCGCGAGCAAGCCCGCTCCCACAGTTGCCAGCATCAGGTCAGAGGTATTTGAGCCACGCCAGGTCGCGCCGCCGTGCTTTCAGGCCGGCGAACCAACGCACGGGCAAGTACAGGGCAATCGGCAACAGCAGCGCTGCCAACCACACCGCACCGATACCGTCGAAGCCAAAATAATTGCCATGGTTGAGGCCAAACAGCGCAACGCAGGCGACATAGAGGATTTTCAATACATAGAGGTGCAACAGATAAAAGAACATTGGCGCCGCGCCGAACACCGCCAGCACCCCGATCCAGCGCTTATGCCCGGCGCGTTCAAACGCCAGCAGCAACAGCACGCCAATCCCCAGGGTCAACGCCAGGAACAACAGCGAAGGCGGGTACTTGGTGATGTTGAAAAAGCTCATCAGCGTCAGCACGCCGCTGTCATACACCTGCCAAGGCTGCTCGCCGTAGCCATTAAGCGCGCGCAACAGCCCAAAACCCACCAACGCGCCCACCCCCGCGATCAGCAAATAACGCTGCCGCACAGCCGGCAGCGTGGCATTGGCAAACCATGGCCCGAGGCCGTAGCCCAGGGCAATCACACCGATCCATGGCAGTACCGGGTAGGTGGTGCGCAGGCGCAGGTTGTCAGACACTTCAATCCAGTTGCGTTCATGCAAGATCGTCCACGGCACGTGCCACATCGAACCGGCTGCAAAATGCAGCCCATCCAACAGGTTGTGCCCGGCGATAATCACCAGCGCCACGCCGATCAGCCCGGCGCGCGGCAGCCAGACCAGCGCGGCAAGGGCGATCATGCTGATGCCGATGGCCCAGATCACTTGCATATAGATCACGCTGGGCGGCAGTTGGAAGGTCCACGCGAAGTTGACCAGGGTGAATTCCAGCACCACCAGGAACAGCCCGCGCTTGAACAAAAATGCCGACACGTCGCGACGGCCCTGATATTTCTGGCCATACAGCCACGCCGACAATCCGGTAAGCAGCACAAACACCGGCGCACACAGGTGAGCGAGGGTGCGGCTGAAAAACAACGCTGGCTCGGTGCTGTCAATGCTCATGGGGTCGCTGACCTGGCGGTGCAGCAA
Organism: Pseudomonas sp. MF6394; assembly: GCF_002018845.1. NCBI lineage: Bacteria > Pseudomonadati > Pseudomonadota > Gammaproteobacteria > Pseudomonadales > Pseudomonadaceae > Pseudomonas > Pseudomonas sp. MF6394. The sequence goes on along the minus strand of NZ_MVOJ01000024.1, from coordinate 53,806 downwards.
GAAGGTTTCCCGCACGTGGTCCAGCAACATGAACAGGATCACCAGGCCGCGCAGGGCATCGATGGACAACAGGCGTTTGCGTAAAGTCATAGCGTCAGTCATAAGTTGAGGATCACACGCAGGCACAATATTGACGTTATTCTATAACATTAAGCGAGGTAAGCATGACTTCACAATCGGCCGAAGCCGTAATCGCGTTCTGGAAACAGGCGGGGCCCAAGCGCTGGTTCGCCAAGGACGAGGCGTTCGATACAGCCTTTCGTGACAGCTTCCACGCCACCCATATGCAGGCGGCGAGGCGTGAACTCGAAGACTGGTTGACCACGGCGGATGGCGCGCTGGCGCTACTGATCCTGCTGGACCAGTACCCGCGCAACGCCTTTCGCGGCACGGCGCACATGTTCGCCACCGACCCGCTGGCCCGGTTGTATGCGCGAAAGATGGTGGACGCGGGGTTGGATCAACAGGTTGAACCTCAGTTGCGTGCGTTCTGCTATTTGCCTTTTGAACATTCGGAAGATCCGCAGGACCAGCAACGGTCTCTGGCCCTGAACCGGCAGTTGGATAACAGCACCTATCACTGGGCCAAGGAGCATGCCGATATCATTGAGCGGTTCGGGCGGTTTCCGCATCGCAATGGGGTGTTGGGGAGGAAGACCACCGCTGCGGAACAGGTTTTTTTGGATGAGGGTGGGTTTGCGGGATAGGTACAGGAGGGGGCGCTTGCTCAAGCGCCTTTAACGGGTCCCCGATGTGTTGCGTTGGCTAGTATGGAGCTAAACCGTAGTCATTGTTACCTGAGGAAATAGCCTACAAAGTTTTGGGGCTAATCCCATACTTTGTCTGCTTGTAAAATGCTCTCGCGTGTTAAAACATCGCTGCCAAATTAACTAAGTTTGGTGGGGGGCACGTGCAGTCGAAGGTAAGGGTGCTGACTTTAGCCTGTAGTACTACCATGATGGCTCAGTTGGGCGTGACGCTTTATTTGCCCGTCACGCCTGATATTGTTGATGCTTTCGGTATGAGTGATGCCGAAGGCTACACTGCCTTACTAATCTATTTAGGCGGTACCGCAGTTCCGTTGGTTTTTGCCGTACAACTTATTCGATTTTTTGGCCGGTCAGTCGTTCTGCTGGGGTTTTGTGGCGTCTTCTTTAGCGGAAGTATTTTATCTATATGGGTCCATGATAATGATGGTTTTTATCTTTCCAGGCTGCTCCAAGGCATTGGCGGTGGTGGAGCAGCCTTAATTGGGCGCGCATTGTTAACCGAGATCTACTCGGGAGCACGCCTGGCGAAGCAGTTGTCTTTTTTATCCTATTCATTTGTTTTTGCCTTGGTGGTAGGACAACTCGCAGGCGGCTTTTTAATTTCTTTTTTTCGCTGGGAAGTAGTGGCAGTAATCATGGCTTTTGGCTCAGTTATAACCCTTGTCCTAGTGCTGCTGGCAGCAGGGGTTTTGTCGGTTCTGGACATGGATAGAACGCGTCGCGTCAGCTGTTCAGGGTATGCAGGCATCATCAGTCGGCCCAGCTTTTATTTGCCGGTCATAGTCGGTGGATGTAGCTATGGGGTGTTTGTCGTGTATCAAGGTGTGGGCGTCTTTGTCTTTGACGTGCTTTTGGGGTGGGGAAGTGTGCAATACGGAATGCTCGGAGTATGGCTAGGGCTCGCCTATTTTTCGGGGGCGCTGACTGTAAGGTATGCATTGAATTTTACGAGTGTTTATGCACTTTCAATCACAGGTAGTAGTGTGTTGGTTGTAGCGACGTCAGTATTTCTATTTACAACTTTTGGATATTTGGATCGCCAATTTACGGTGCTGGCATATTTTGCAGCCTGGTATGCCCAGGCAATGATGTATCCCTGTGTCGCGTCTCTTGCAGTAAAAAAATACCCTGGAATGGAGTCAATGATGCTGTTCAGTTTTTTACAACAGCTGGTAGCCCTGCTGTTCGGAACGTTGGCGTCATTGCTCATTCCTCTTGGCACGCAGGGCGTAGCTTTACTCGCTTTAAGTTTAGGGGTGGGGGCGTTGTTGACGGTTCTCCTGTCAGTGCAAGAGGACTGATAGGAGGACTCTCAGGCTTCTGCCGCCGCCGCCCGCTGCTCTACCTTCGTACGGCGAAACCGCCGTACCCCCTTAAGGTCAATCGCCCACCGCAACGCTTCAGTGGCCGAAGGGCGCGGGCCTTGGGTGATCGCCTGTTCATCCTTGCCCAGTGCACTGAGGTAACCCTGTGTACCGCCTCGTTCGCTCCAGTAATGGGTGTGGCTGAGCCAGGATCTGGCCAGCCAGCCTTTGCCATTGCCCACGGTCACCGGCAAGTCCAGCACGCCGCCGCCCATCACCGGCTTGACCGGGCCGCCGACGATGTCGCCGAATACGCCGAAGGGGGCAGGGAAGTACAGGTTGGTCCAGCGCGTGACGGCAAAGGCTGCGGCGTGGTGCAGGTAGTGCGGGGTGAAGGGCTTTTGGCCGAGCATCAGCGGTTGGCGGGCGTTGTAGCCGTAGCCTTGGGCGTCTGGGGTAGGCGGGCAGGCTGGGGCTTCGCGGCGCTCCATGCGCTGCTGGAAGTCACTGACGCTGCGGCCCAGCAACAGGCTGGCGTGGGCCATCGGGCTGCCGACGGTGACCAGGTCGGTGATGCGCCAGGGGTTGCCCAGGCCGCGCTGTTCAACGAACGCCTCGGCCTGTTGCTGACGAAAATTCAACAGGCTGCCCAGGCTGCCGTCCAGCAAGGCGCCGGCTGCGGGCAGGGCTTCCTTGACCACCGGTTGCAGCGGTTCGCGGTTGGCATAACGGGCCGCCAGCTCACGGTTGCTGGGGTTCAGTTGGGTCAATTGGTCGTGGTATTCATGCCAGAGGTAGCCGACGATGTCGTAGGCAATCACGCTGCCCAAGCTGTGGCCCACGACGATGATGCGCTCGTAGTCACCCTGGTTGTGCAGGGCGCGCAGCAGGTCTACACCATCAGCACGGATCTGCTCGCGCACCATTACGTTCTGCGGGTTGGGGCTTAAGTAGCGCGCGGCGTCTCCCAGGTACGCCAGCGCCGAATAGCGCAGCCCCAGTCCCATGGCCGCGAGCAGCAGGGGGATCAGCGCGAAGGGGTTGTCGTTGGCGGGCAACTGACCCCAGGCTGCGGCCAGTGCGCCGCTGGCAATCAATAGCAGTAATATCAGCACCGTCCAGCGCGTGCTGCGCCAGATCGGCACGATGGCGTCGGGAATGTCGCGCCGCGGGCGCTTGAAGATGTCCCACAGCCAGCCCAGCAGATGGCCGAGCTTGGTGCCCTGCATCTTGTGGGCCCAGTAGTACTCATAGAAATCTGTAGAGGTGCGGCCCGAGGACTTCAGTACGCGCAGGTCGAAGTTGCGCGACAGCCGATCCGGCTTGCTCCAGTACAGAGGTTTGCCATCGGGGGGGGCTGTGGGGATGATCGCTTCGACAAAGCCGCGCAAGGTGTCCATTGGGCGCTGCTCGCCGATGCCGTGGATAACCACAACTGCTTGTTTCATGTGCTGTTCCTTCCTTGAAAATCAGCGGTAGCCATAATATTGCCACTACCCGCGCTATTCCCGCCAGGAATGCCCCCATAAAAACCCTGCATTGTCTTTATCGGCCCGGATCTCGTAGCGTTATTGCTCACCCCAGGAGATTGCCCATGAGCCAAGGCCCGCTGCACCTCTACGTTGATTCGCTGTTTACCAGCCCTTATGCCATGTCGGTGTTTGTCGCCTTGCGCGAAAAAGGCCTGGCGTTCGAGACCCTCACCCTGGACCTCGATGCCGGGCAGAACCAAGCGGCAGATTTCGCCCAACGCTCCCTGACCCAGCGAGTGCCGACCCTGGTAGACGGTGATTTTGCACTGTCGGAATCTTCGGCCATCACCGAGTACCTGGACCAGGCCTACCCCGAGACCAGCGTGTACCCGGCGGATGTACAGCAGCGGGCGAGGGCGCGACAGGTCCAGGCGTGGCTGCGCAGCGACCTGCTGCCGATTCGCCAGGAGCGCTCGACGCTGGTGGTGTTCTGTGGGCAAAAGAGGCCGCCATTGTCAGCAGAGGCTCAAGCCGCCGCGACCAAATTGATCAGCGCCGCGCAAGCCTTGCTGGCGGATAACCGCGAGTACCTGTGCGGCCAGTGGTCGATTGCCGATGTGGACCTGGCGGTGATGCTCAATCGCCTGATCCTCAACGGTGACGCCGTACCCGCGCAGTTGGTGGCCTACGCGCAGCGCCAGTGGCAGCGGCCGTCAGTGCGCGAGTGGGTTGAGCTACGACGGCCCGCGCTCTAGCTGGGGCTGATGCTGGGCAACCCGCCGGTCGAGGTCTTCCCAATCGGCCATGCCCAGCACGCGCATGGTGTTCAAGCCGCGCAAGTAGCCGCGCAGTTGATGGGCGCTGGCGCTGCTTTGCGCGGCGTCGGCGTGTGAGTCCAGCAACACGGTTTCGTACTCGACCAGGTAGTCGGCGACTCGCTCGCGAAACTCTGGCAGTACTGCCTCGCGGATACGATCGAAGATTTTCTGGTAGGGCTTCATGGCGGGGTCCTTATAGATTTTATGGGCGGCCTGACACTATCGGTTCAAATGATAGTCACCATCAAGGATCACAAGTTCTGTTTTTTCGCCAAACGCGCAGAATCTGCACATCGAGACGCAGCCCAAGGAAAATGCGCGATGAGGACGATTATCCAGTTGGCTTTGATGGCCCTGATGCTGGGCACCGCGGTCATGACCACCCCGGCGATGGCCGATGAAGTGCGTACAGGCCATTTGCTGCCACTGGTGGGTAGCGTAGACTCCCTGCAGCGTGGCCAGTCGGTGGGGGTGTTGTTCAGTGAAAACACCCGCGACAACCTCAGCTACCTTGAACGCTACCACGCCATGGCGCTGAACGGCGCCAAGGATGCCCTGGATGGGCGGATTCGCGAGGCGTTCGTCAACAGCTCCGATCCGGAACTGGCGATTGACTGGTTGATGCACTCGTTGCAGGGCACTTTTTTCTCGGTCACGGTTTATAGCAGCCTGGATGCCCTGGTGCAGGCGCACCCGGATGTGGTGGTGGTGCTCGATACCCATAACCAATTGCTGACCCAGCGTAATGACCGGGTCGAAGCACGCTTTGTTGCACGCTTCTTTGATGCGAACCTGCAGTTTATCGCCAAGGCCGAAGGCTCGGTGGACAAGCACGTGCCGTCCGTGTGGGTGCACGACAAGGCGGCCCCGGAGATTGCTGCACTGATCGAGCAACAACGCGATGTACAGCAAGATGCCCTGAAGCAGTTCGATGCGTCGCTCAAGGCCCTGGTTCGCGCAGGTTGACCCGCGAATGGTTGTGAACCCTATTGGTTATTTTCAGGAATGTATATGCGCTCTTTTTTCGCCCCGGCCCTGGCTTGTGCTTCGTTGTTGCTGACCGGCTGTATCACGGCGCCCAATGCCCCATCGCTGACCCTGCAAACCGATAAAACCCCCGACGGCTATGTGCAATGCGTATTGCCCAAGCTGGAAAAGCACGGCATCACTTCGACCGTCACCCAGAACTCGCGCCACGCCAAGGTGCTGTTGACCAGCAAGATTGCCGCCGATGATGTGCTGGAGGCCTACAAGTCCCAGGACGGCACCAAGGTGTTCCTGTACGAGCGCAAGCCGTTGGCTTCGGCGATCAAGCCGTCACGGCTTGAGCAGGCCGCCCAGGATTGCAAATAAACCCAGGCACAACGCAAACCCACCCTGTAGGAGCGAGCTTGCTCGCGAAAAACTCATAGGCGCCGCGTTTATTCAGGGAGCGCGCGTTATGGTTGACGTCTTTCGCGAGCAAGCTCGCTCCTACAGGGTATTGGCCCTATTTGGATCAGGGTTTGGCTTCGTTGCTGAAGCTGTCGACGGTCTTGACCAGCCCTTGCGCCGCCAACGCCACCAACTCACCGCCTTTCTCCACGGTAGCCAACGCCGGGTCCGAGCCCATGCGGCCGTCAGGGAAGCGCGCACGGAAGTCCAGGGCTTCGCGAATCGGGCCGGTATTGGCGATTTGCGGTGAGTACTCGGCAGACTTGATCGAGTCGGGATACGCCCACTGCGTCACGGCAATTTCCGACGGTGTGGCGTGGCTGCCATGCCCGACCGGGAATTGACGCTGGGCCAGGTCCGTGACGCCTTCCAGGTCCCACCAGTTCACCAGCTTCAGCGCGAAACCGGCCGGGCGGCGGGCGAAGCTGGCTTCGGCGTACAGCTCTGAGAACGCCGCTTCAATCGTGGCGATATTGCCGCCGTGGCCGTTGAGGAACAGGATCTTTTCGAAACCATGCCCGGCCAGCGAGCGCACCCAGTCGCCAATCGCGGCGATAAAGGTGGAAGGGCGCAGGGAGATGGTGCCGGGAAAGCCCAGGTGGTGTTGGGCCATGCCGATATTGAAGGTCGGGCCGACGAGGATGTCGGCGTGCTTCTGGGCGTGGTGGGCGATGATCTCCGGGCACATCCAGTCAGTGCCCAGCAGGCCGGTGGGGCCATGTTGCTCGTTGGAGCCGATGGGAATCACCACCGTGCGGCTGCGTTCCAGGAACTGCCCGATTTCGATCCAGGTGGAGGTGTGTAGAAGCATGCGACGCTCTCTTTTATCTATGGGGACAGGCTATCCGCCACGGATTGTACGACTACTCGCCACCTGTTGGGGTTTGCAATTGAGGTAGGTCGATGACTTCAGCCAGCGCTGGTCGGGGTACCACGAAAACATGAACTGCCCGTCCTTGAGCTTGTCCACCACTTGACGGGCAACTTGCGGGCGCACGGCTGGGCAACCCTGGCTGCGGCCGATGCGGCCTTCGCGCTTGCTCCATAAGGGGCTGACGTAGTCGGCGGCATGAATCACGATGGCGCGGTCGCGGGCCTGGTCATTGAAGCCGGGTTCCAGACCGTCCATGCGCAACGAGTAACCATGGGCACCCAGGTAGCTTTCCTGGGTGCGGAACAACCCCAGGCTCGACTGGTGGCTGCCCTCGAGATTGGAGAACTGGGTGGCGAAGTTTTCCCCGGACTTGGCGCCGTGGGCTACCAGGTCGCGCAAAACCAGGGTCTTTTTGCGCAGGTCGAAGATCCACAGGCGACGGGCGGTCGAGGGCTGGGAGTAGTCAATAACCGCTAGGCGATCGGAACGTTCCTCGCCGTTATTGACCGCGCACTGCACGGCGCTCAGGGCGCTTTTGAGGACGGTGGGATTGAGTTCTGGAGCAGAGCGCGCCAGGCTGCTATACAGGGAAGGAGAGGGGCCATTGGCGGCGAGCGCAACATTGCTCAATAAAGCCAGGCACCCGGTGATCAAGCCCAGGCTGGTTAGCCTGCGCCTGCGTATAAAAGTCAGCATCTACAGTCGAGTCCCCGCTGTGGAGTGGAGCTAAGTCAATTGTTCAAAAAACACGCATGTTACTTGAGCATTTGCCTGCTCGTTGCACCATTGGTCGCTACAGCCCAAACGCTGCCGGTTGAACCCTTGCCCGTCACCACCCCCGCGCCGGTCGCGTTGGCGCCGCTGCAACAGGCCTTGGCGCAGTTGACCAGTGTCTGCCCGCAGCTTGCGCCGCGTATCGATGCCGCCGCGTTGGCGCGCCTGCAAGCCTTTTACCAGCAGCAGGGCGATGCCCCGCTATGGGCGGCTGACGAACGCCGGCAAGCCTTGCATGCCCAGTTGCTGATGCTTGCCGACGATGGCCTGGACCCCACCCACTATAGCTTGCCTGCGGCGGATGCAACGGCCAACGTACTGTGCAGCGATATCGCCAACAGCCAGCAGTACCTGCAAGCTCTGCAGGATTTGCACTACGGGCGCCTGCAGCAATCGCGTTTTGAGCCCCTCTGGCATTCCCAGCCACCCAGTGGCGACCCGAATGCCGAGGTACTGGCGTTCGCCGCCACCGGCCTGCACGACATGGCCCAAGCTTTCGACCAGGCGCGGCCCAGCGCCGATTTGTACCGCAGCCTGCGCAATGCCTATGCCGGCGTGCGCCAGCAACCGCTGCCCCAGTGGGACCCGGTCGCTGAGGGCGCGCTGTTGCGCCCGGGGATGAACGACCCCCGCGTGCCGGAGTTGGCGCGGCGCTTGCACAACGGTGGCTACCTGGCCCAGTTGCCCAGCGGCAACGGCAAGCAATATCAGGGCGAACTGGTTAAAGCGGTGAAGGCCTTCCAGCTCAGTCACTCGTTGCAGGCCGACGGCGTGATCGGCGCCGGCACCGTGGCCGAACTCAATATCAGCCCGACGATGCGTCGTGAACAGCTGCGCATCAACCTGGAGCGTTTCCGTTGGCTGGCCCAGGACCTGGAGCCTGAAGGCGTCGTGGTCAATGTGGCCGCCGCGCAGCTGAGCGTGTACCAGAGCGGCATCCCGGTGTGGCAAACCCGCCTGCAAGTAGGCCGTGCCGAACGCCAGACGCCGTTGCTCAAGTCGCGCATCACCCGGCTGACCCTCAACCCCACCTGGACCATCCCGCCGACCATCATGCGCGAGGACAAGTTGCCGGCCATCCGTCTCAACCCTGAATACCTGCGCCAGCAAAACCTGCAAGTGCTCGACGCCGAAGGTCACCCGTTGACCCCCGACCAGGTCGACTGGGCACGCCCGGGCAATATCCTGCTGCGCCAGCAGGCCGGCCCGCGTAACCCATTGGGCAAGATTGTGATGCGCTTTCCCAACCCGTATTCGGTGTACCTGCACGACACCCCCAGCCAACCCTTGTTCACCAAGGGCCCGCGGGCGTTCAGTTCCGGATGCGTGCGGGTCGAGCAACCGTTGTTATTGCGCGACCTGCTGGTAACGCCGGCCGAACGCACCCGCACCGACGAGCTGCTGGCGACCGGCGAAACCCATGAGTTCAGGCTGGCCACGCCGGTACCGGTGCTGTTGGGGTATTGGACCGTGGAAGTGGATCGCCAGGGCGAGTTGGTGTACGCGCCGGATATTTATGCGCGTGACCCGGCGTTGATCAAGGCCATGGGCAGCGTGTTATAGCGCCCATGGTCTTGATACGCATGTAGGAGCGAGCTTGCTCGCGAAAAACGCCAACGATAACGCGCGCTTCCTGAATAAACGCGGCGCCCGTGAGTTTTTCGCGAGCAAGCTCGCTCCTACATTGCGTTAGGGTTCTATTCCGGCATCAGTTGCTGGCGGCATTCGAGTACCAAGCGGGCGCCGCCCAACTCACTGGTGCCGACCTCCAGCTTGAAGCCATGCAAGTTGATGATCGCCGCCACAATCGACAGGCCCAAACCAAACCCGCCTTGCTGATCACTCTCATCGACCCGATAGAAACGCTGGAACACCGACGCGCGCTCGGCGGCTGGAATGCCTGGCCCGGAGTCGAGCACTTCGATGCGCGTACTGCCCAGGTCATTGACCGCCCGCAGGATCACCTTGCCCTTGGGCGGGGTGAACTTGATCGAGTTACTCAGCAGGTTGGCCAGGGCTTCGAATAGCAGCGCACGGTCACCGGTAATCCACGGCAGTGAGTCAGGCGCCTGCAACACCAACTCCAGTTCGCCTTCTTCGGCCAGGGGCAGATAGAAGTCATGCAGCTCGCGCAGCAACGGCAGCGGGTCCAGCACCAGGAAGCCCGAGCGGCGCTGGTGGTCTTCCAGTTCGGAAATGCGCAGCAGCCCGCGAAAGCGCGCCATCAGGGTGTCGGTTTCGGCGATGGCGTCATCGAGTTTTACCGCGTGGGCCGAGTCTTCCTCGGCTTGTTGCTTGATGCGGTAAAGCTGGGCGCGCAAGCGGGTGAGGGGGGTGCGCAGGTCGTGGGCGATGTTGTCGCACACGCCCTTGACCTCGTTCATCAGTTTTTCGATGCGGTCGAGCATCGCGTTGACGATGGCGGCGAGCATGTCTAGCTCGTCGCGCCGGTCGGACAGCGGCAGGCGGTGCGTGAGGTCGCCGGCGACGATGGCCTCGGCGCTGGCCTGGATCCCGCGAATGCGCCGCAACGGGCGACGGCGCAGCAGGTGCCAGCCGGCAGCGCCGGGGATGATGGTCAAGGACAGCGCCCACAGCAGGGCGTGCCAGATAATCCGTGTGACCCCGAACAACGAGCCGTTGGCGCGCACCAACACCAGCCAGCGGCCGTCTTCGGTGTGGGTGGCCACCGCGTCGCAACTGTCCTTGGGCAGTTTGGGGTCATCGGATTGCACGCAATTGGTCAGGGCGTGGATCTTGCCGTCCAGCGGCAGGTCGGGTGGTACGGCGCGGATCGGCCCGCTCAGTGGGCGAAATTGCTCATCGAACAGGCCATAGGCGTCCACGCCCTTCATGTCGAAGGTCATGCTGGTGGTGAGCGCTTCCACCAGCTCTTCTCCGTCAAAACGCTGGAACAGGTGCTGGCGTTGCAGCAGGGAGTGGCGCGACAAGTCGCTGAGGTAGCCCGACACCTCGTAGTACAGCACCCCCATGAGGATGCAGCTCCAGGCCACGAACAACGAACTGTACAGCGCCAGCAAGCGGCTGCTGGAAGAGCGCCAGCCTTTAGAGGGGTTCAGCAATGACATAACCCGAGCCTCGTACCGTGCGGATCAGCGGCGTGAGGCCCGGTGGGTCGATTTTTTTGCGCAGACGGCCAATGTGCACGTCGATCAGGTTGGTGCCGGGGTCGAAGTGATAGCCCCAGACTTCCTCGAAAATCATCATCCGCGACAGGATCTGCCCAGTGTTGCGCATCAGGAATTCAAGCAGTTTGTATTCGGTGGGCAGCAGGGTCAGCGGCTGGTCGGCACGGCTGGCTTCGCGGCTGATCAGGTTCAGTTCCAGGTCGGCCACGCGCAGGGCGGTTTCGAACTCCTGGACCGTGCTTTTGCGCCGCAGCAGCACTTCGACACGGGCGGCCATTTCATCCGAGGCGAACGGTTTGGTCAGGTAGTCATCGCCGCCAGCACGCAGGCCGCGCACGCGCTCGTCGACATCGGAGAGGGCGCTGATCATCAGGATCGGCGTAGACACCCCAATGGTGCGCAACGTGGTGACGATGGCCAGGCCATCGAGTTCGGGCAGCATGCGGTCGAGGGTGATCAGGTCGTAATCACCACTCACAGCGCGGACCAGGCCCTCGCGGCCGTTGTCCACCCAATCTACGTCCAGTCCATGGCTACTCAGCTCGGCGACAATCTCGCGGGCCGTTACGGCGTCATCCTCGATGGTCAAAATGCGGGTCATAGGATTACCTGGTGAGCGTTCACACTAGAAGTGGCGACATTTTGCCAAGAAGTTGCTGAATGTTTCCTAAATAAAACTTCATCTTCCTGAAACTGACACTACATCGAACGCTGTGGCAGCTGGCTTGCCTGCGATGGCGGCCTACCAGCCGACACTTCTCTACCTGACACCCCACAATCAAACTGTGGGAGCGGGCTTGCTCGCGAAGGCGGCCTGGCAGTCAACACAGTTGGATTGTGTGCATATCCATTGCTGCGGTAACGGCTACTTAGGGTTCCGCCCTGACGGCGGGTCACTTTGGAAAAGAGCCCCAAAGTAACCAAAGGGCTCTTGCCCCACCACTCGGCACCTCGCCCAGGCTCGGTGTGCCCGTAATCCGCCAGTGATTTGGGGGGCCGCCGCCACGCGCCATCCATGGCGCGGGGCGGCTAAACCGGCATCCCTGCCGGTTTACCCCCCAAATCCCTGTCGAATTCCGGCCAGCGTGGTTTAACGGGGCGCCTGAAATCAAGATCAAAAGCAGATCAAGATCAAGAGCGGCTCGCTTCGCATCGTGGTTACCGTTGGCTGCTACAGGCTACAAAGTTGTGTAGAGACCTATGGCTATCGTAGGCAAGCCAGCCCACAGGGGAGTGCATTACGCCCGCCTGATATCGCCGGTTATTGCAACCTGCATGATTTGGCTAAGTTCAATTTAAATAAACCATTGAAATTAAAGGAATTTAATTTCAGTTGCAGCTGGCACGCTGCCTGCACTGTCCGTTTTGAGACTTGTAACATCATTTTTCGTGCCTGGAGCAAAACAACAATGATCACATCCTCATCCACGCTGCAAGAGTCAAGCACGCTCTCCGGGGTTTCCTGGGGGGCGATTTTTGCCGGGGCCGCTGCGGCGGCTGCCTTGTCATTGATCCTGGTGTTGCTGGGTTTCGGCCTGGGCTTCTCGGCGGTGTCGCCGTGGGCGGACAGCGGTATCAGCGCCAAGGGCCTTGGCATTTCCACGATTGTCTGGCTGGCGTTCACCCAGATTGTCGCTTCTGGCCTGGGCGGTTACATCGCCGGTCGGTTGCGGGTGAAGTGGGCCAATATGCACGGCGACGAGGTGTACTTTCGCGATACCGCCCATGGCTTCCTGGCGTGGGCAGTGGCCACCTTGATCACGGCGATGCTGGTGGTCGGTTCGGTCAGCAGTGTGGTCAGCGGCGGCGTGAAAGCGGGTGCAAGTGTGGCATCGGGCGCCGCCAGCGGCCTCACCCAGGCGGCGGGCAGTGCGGCCAAGGCTGCCGACAGTGGTGACTTCGGTTATTACGTCGACAGCCTGTTCCGCGATGATCGCCCCGCGGCGGTCAGCGATGATGCAGCCCACGCCGTAGTCGGTCGCATCCTGACGCGTACGTTGAGCAACGACGGCCAACTGGCAGCGGAAGATCGTGCCTACCTGGCCCAACTGATCAGCCAACGTACCAACCTGAGCCAGGCCGATGCCGAAGCCCGTATCGACAAGGTGTACGGCGATGCGCGCAAAGCCGTTGAAGACGCCAAGCTCAAAGCCAAACAGGCCGCTGAGACCGCAGCGAAAGTGGCGGCTTACACCTCGCTGTGGACCTTTGTAGCGCTGCTCATCGGGGCGTTCTTCGCCAGCTTCGCCGCCACCTTCGGCGGTCGCCGCCGGGATGCCGTGGTGTACGTCGAAACCGAAAACTACGTTCGTTAATTCAAGGAGAACATGATGCGCTCATTACTGCTGTGGTTCCTCGGCGTGCCGATTCCAGTGATCATCCTGATCGCGATCTTCATGCACTAAACCCACTCCTGGCTCGCTCCTACAGAGGGCAAATAGAGCAAGCCTTGTCAGTCGTCGAATCCTACCTGCTCATGGATTTCATCCACCTTCAATTCCAACCGATACGCCACCGCAATAAACAACGCCTGGCACAGGCACAGGGTGGCGCTCAACGAGCGGAAAGCAAACGAAGAGCCTTCATTGACCAACAGCACCGCGTTCGCCCGCTTGGCCAGGGGCGACAGGTTGCTGTCGGTGATGATCAGGGTCTTGGCCTGGTGATGCTGCGCGATGCGCAGGCAGTGCTGGGTCTCTTTGCCGTAGGGCGTGAAACTGATCGCGATCACCAGGTCATTGGCGCGCACGCTGCGCATCTGCTCGCGATAACTGCCGCCTAGGCCCGAGATCAAGTGGATGCGCTTGTTGGTGTGCTGCAGGTTGTAGACCAGGTAGTCGGCCACTGCAAAAGAGCGGCGCACGCCAACCACGTAAATGTTGTCGGCATTGACCACCAGGTCCACGGCTTTCTCGAAGGCAGCGTCGTCCAACTCCAACCCCAGGCGTTCGATGCCCGACAAGGTGGCGTTGACGCACTCACGCGCCAGGTCGCCGCCGCTGGCCTTCTGCGACTTGTTGGCGATCATGCTGCGGATGCGCTGCTGGTAGTTCTGCACCGGCGTGGTCTGGTGGGTATACGCCTCGCGAAACAGCGCCTGCATCTCACTGAACCCACTGAAGCCGAAACGCTGGGAAAACCGCACGATGGCCGAGGGGTGCACTTCGCATTCCCGGGCGATGTCGCTGATGCGGTCGACCATGATCCGGTCGCTCTGCTGGCTCATGTAACTGGCGATGCGTTTGAGCTGACGCGGCAGGCTCTCGTATTCGTCGGTGATCAGCTGCAACAGGCGTTCGGCATTGACCGGAGGGCTGGCGACAGTTTCTTCCAGGGTGGTCTCGGGATCGGTGCGGGACATGGGCAATCCTTCTGGCGTGTTCGTCTGATGCGCTGATAGGTGGCGCAAGTCTACAGGGTAGGCGCAAAAAAATACCCCGGCATCACGGGCCGCGTGGCCTGCTGAAACGATGCATGGGCGCTGGCGTGCCACTATCCTGGGGTATTGGAAAAAATATTCCACTAAAAATAAATATGGAATAAATATTGATTGCTGCCTGCGTACGTTCTAGTCTGCTCCCACCAAGAGCGTTTGCCGTCGCCACGGCGGCACAACGCAGGCTGATAAAAATAACAGGAGCCAGCATGGGCCAGACTCGTTTTGCCAGTGGGCGTCAATTGGATCTGATTTGCCTCGGGCGCCTGGGCGTCGATCTCTATGCGCAGCAAGTCGGTGCGCGGCTTGAAGATGTGTCCAGCTTCGCCAAGTACCTCGGCGGTTCCTCCGCCAATATCGCTTTCGGCACGGCCAGGCTTGGGCTCAAGTCGGCAATGCTGAGCCGGGTGGGCGATGACCATATGGGCCGTTTCCTGGTGGAATCCCTGGCCCGCGAAGGCTGTGATGTCAGCGGCATCAAGGTCGACCCGGAGCGCCTCACCGCCTTGGTCCTGCTGGGCCTCAAGGACCGCGAAACCTTCCCCCTGGTGTTCTACCGCGAAAACTGCGCCGACATGGCCCTGCGCGCCGAAGACATCAGCGAAGCCTTTATTGCCTCCAGCAAGGCGCTGTTGATCACCGGTACGCATTTCTCCACCGACGGCGTGTACAAAGCCAGCCTCCAGGCCTTGGATTATGCGGCCAAGCACAACGTCAAGCGCGTGCTGGACATCGACTATCGCCCCGTGTTGTGGGGCCTGGCCGGCAAGGCCGATGGCGAAACCCGTTTCGTCGCCGACCAGAATGTCAGCCAGCATGTGCAGAAGATCCTGCCGCGCTTTGACCTGATCGTCGGCACCGAAGAAGAATTCCTCATCGCCGGAGGCAGCGAAGACCTGCTCACGGCCCTGCGCACCGTGCGTGAACTGACCCCGGCGACCCTGGTGGTCAAGCTCGGCCCCCAGGGCTGCACGGTGATCCACGGCGCGATTCCCGCGCGCCTGGAAGACGGGGCGATCTACCCCGGTGTACGGGTTGAAGTGCTCAACGTGCTGGGCGCCGGTGATGCCTTTATGTCGGGCTTTCTCAGCGGCTGGATCAAGGATGCCAGCGATGAGCGTTGCAGCCAGTTGGCCAATGCCTGTGGCGGCCTGGTGGTGTCTCGCCACGCCTGCGCGCCAGCGATGCCGACACCTGCCGAACTCGATTACCTGTTCAACAGCCCCGTGCCCATCACCCGGCCGGACCAGGACGTGACCCTGCAACGCCTGCACCGTGTCACGGTGCCGCGCAAGGCCTGGAAGCAACTGTTCGTGTTTGCTTTCGACCACCGTTGGCAATTGGTGGAGCTGGCGCAAAAAGGCGGCCAGGCCCCTGAGCGTATCAGCGACATCAAGCAGTTGTTTATTCAGGCCATCGAACGCGTGGAGCGCAAACTCAGCGAGCAGGGCGTCGAGGCCGATGTGGGCCTGCTCGCCGACCAACGCTTTGGCCAGGATGCACTCAACGCGGCCACGGGTCGCGGCTGGTGGATCGCGCGCCCGGTGGAGGTGCAGAACTCGCGGCCCCTCGCGTTCGAGCACGGGCGCTCGATTGGCAGCAACCTGATTGCCTGGCCCCAGGAACACATCATCAAGTGCCTGGTGCAATTTCACCCCGATGACGAGCCGATGCTGCGCCTGGAGCAGGAAGCGCAACTCAAGGCGGTGTACGAGGCTTCGCTGGTCAGTGGCCACGAACTGCTGCTGGAAGTCATCCCGCCCAAGGATCACCCGTCCACCTACCCGGACGTGCTCTACCGCAGCCTCAAGCGCCTCTACAACCTGGGCATCTACCCGGCCTGGTGGAAGATCGAAACCCAGTCGGCCGCAGACTGGAAAAAGCTCGACGAACTGATCCAGGAACGCGACCCCTACTGCCGTGGTGTGGTGTTGCTGGGCCTGAATGCGTCCCCCGAATTTCTCGCCGATGGCTTCAAGCAGGCCAGCCAGAGCAGCACCTGCCGTGGGTTTGCCGTGGGCCGCACGATCTTCCACGAGCCGAGCCGGGCGTGGATGGCCGGGGAGATTGATGACGAAACGCTGATCCAGCAGGTGCAAGCGACCTTCGAACAACTCATCAACGCCTGGCTCAACGCCCGAACCTGATACATGACCGATATCTGTAGGAGCGAGCTTGCTCGCGAAGATCGTTAACGATTACACGGGCATTCTGGCGAAACGCGCTGCCCTTGCGTTTTTCGCGAGCAAGCTCGCTCCTACAGTTGAGACGCGACTTGAATAATAAAGGTGCAGCCATGCCCGCAATCCGAATTGGCATCAACCCGATCTCCTGGAGCAACGACGACCTCCCGGCCCTCGGCGGTGAGACCCCGCTGAGCACGGCCCTGAGCGAAGGCAAGGACATCGGCTACGAAGGTTTTGAACTCAACGGCAAGTTCCCCAAGGATGCCCAGGGCGTCGCTGACGTGTTGCGCCCCTATGACCTGGCGCTGGTGTCCGGTTGGTACTCCAGCCGCCTGGCCCGCCGTTCGGTGGCTGAAGAAATCGAGGCCATTGCCGGCCATGTCGAACTGCTCAAACACAACGGCGCCTCGGTGCTGGTATACGGCGAAGTGGCCGACTCGATCCAGGGCTCGCGCATCCGCCTGATCGAGCGCCCGCGTTTTCACAGTGAACAGGCCTGGCAGGCTTACGCCGACAAGCTCACTGAACTGGCGCGCTTCACCTTGTCCCAGGGCGTGCGTCTGGCCTACCACCACCATATGGGCGCCTACGTCGAATCCCCCGACGACATCGACCAGTTGATGAAACGCACGGGCCCGGAAGTCGGCTTGCTGTTCGATTCGGGCCACTGCTACATGGGCGGCGGTGAACCCCTCGAGGTGCTGCGCAAGCATATCGACCGCGTCTGCCATGTGCATTTCAAGGACGTACGCAAACCCGTGGTGCAACTGGCGCGTAACCAGATGTGGAGCTTCCCGGACTGCATCGTCAACGGCACCTTTACCGTGCCCGGCGATGGAGATATCGACTTCGCACCGTTGCTGGATGTGTTGCTTGCAGCGAACTACGAGGGCTGGCTGGTGGTAGAGGCCGAGCAGGACCCGGCCGTGGCGCCCAGCTATATCTACGCCAAGAAGGGTTACGACACCCTGCGTGCGCTTCTCAACCAGAGGACTTGAGTGATGAGCTTGTTGGTCAAAAGCAGCAAACGCGGGCAAACCATGGTGGCGCTGGAAGCGGGGCGCCTGGAGTATGTGGGCTTTGCCGCCTACCGTTTGAGCCTGGGCGAAACCCTGCCGGTCAGCGCAGGTGATCAGGAGCTGTGCCTAGTGTTGCTCAGCGGTCGGGTGACGATCGAAGGCCAGGGCTTCAGTTGGCAGAACCTCGGTGATCGCCAGTCGGTGTTCGATGACAAATCGCCGTTCGCCGCCTACCTGCCGCCGGGCACCGATGCGCAGATCAGCGCCTTGAGCGATGTGCAGATCGCTGTCTGCGCCGCCCCGGGCGCCGAGGGTTTCGCTCCGCGCCTGATCCGTCCGGAACAGTGCAAACGCAGTGTGCGCGGCAAGGGCGCCAATACCCGTTACGTGTGCGACATCCTGCCCGACAGCGAGCCGGCCCATTCGCTGCTGGTGGTGGAAGTGCGCACGCCGTCGGGGCATTCCTCCAGCTACCCACCGCACAAGCACGACACCGACGACCTGCCGCACCAGAGCTTCCTGGAAGAGACCTACTACCACCAGATCAACCCGCCCCAGGGCTTTGTATTCCAGCGCGTGTACACCGACGATCGCAGCATCGACCAGGCCATGGCCGTGGAAAACAGCGACCTGGTGGTGGTGCCCAAGGGCTATCACCCGGTCAGCGTGCCGTACGGCTACGAGTCTTATTACCTGAACGTGATGGCCGGCCCCAAGCGCGCCTGGCATTTCCATAACGACCCGCAGCACAGCTGGCTGCTGGACCTCTAAACGGTGTTGGACGGAGAACAAAAACAATGAAGTCGCCGCTACGTTTTGCCCTTAACCGCATGGTCGCCCCCCACCTGTCGTTGCCGGATTTCATCCAGTTGGCGGCGGCCCTCAACTGCGAGGCCATTGAGATCCGCAACGACCTCAAGAACCGCGAAATCGAATACGGCACACCCGCCAGCCGCGTGCGCGAGTTGTGCGCGGCGCAGGGCATCAAGGTGCTGTCGATCAACGCGCTGTACCCCTTTGATGTGTGGAACGACGAACGCCGTGCCCAGGCAATCGAACTGGCCACCTACGCCCGTGAGTGCGGCGCCCAAGGCTTGGTGATGTGCCCGTTCAATCAGCCTGGCGATACGCGCAACGATGCGCAGCGCGCCGCCGGTTTGCGCACGGCGTTGAGCGAGCTGGCGTTGATCCTGCGCGAGTACGGGATTCTCGGTTTCATCGAGCCCCTGGGCTTCACGGTATCCGCTCTGCGCCGCAAGCGCGTGGCAGTGGATGCCATCAAGGCCATCGGTGGCCTGGATGTATTCCGGGTGGTGCACGACACCTTTCACCATCACCTGGCCGGCGAGCATGAGTTTTTCCCGGAACTGACCGGCCTGGTGCATATCTCCGGAGTGGAAGACCGCGAGGCGCCGCTCGACTCGATCCGCGACGGCCACCGCGTGTTGGTGGGCGAGGACGATATCCTCGGCAATGCGGCGCAGATCGAGACCTTGCTGAGCACCGGCTACAGCGGCTATTTGTCGTTCGAGCCGTTTGCCGAAAGCGTGCATGGGTTGGCGGATATCCGGCAGGCGTTGGGCAGCAGCATGGCGTATTTGCAAAAGCCCCTGCCATAACGCGATCAAAATGTGGGAGCTGGCTTGCCTGCGATAGCGGTGTGTCAGGCAATACCTGTGCAACTGATAGACCGCTATCGCAGGCAAGCCAGCTCCCACAGTGGATCGGTGTAGAACATTCCAATTGCATTCACACAAGGTGCAAGTGATGACCACAACAAGATTGACCATGGCCCAGGCCCTGGTGAAGTTCCTGGATAACCAATACATCGAAGTCGACGGCGTACAGAGCAAGTTTGTCGCCGGGGTATTCACTATTTTCGGGCATGGCAATGTGTTGGGCCTTGGCCAGGCCCTCGAGCAGGACAGCGGCGACCTGGTGGTGCATCAGGGCCGCAATGAGCAAGGCATGGCTCATGCCGCCATCGGGTTTGCCAAGCAACACCTTCGCCGCAAGATCTATGCATGCACGGCCTCGGTCGGGCCGGGTGCGGCCAATATGCTCACCGCCGCAGCCACTGCCACCGCCAACCGCATCCCGTTGCTGTTGCTGCCCGGCGATGTGTATGCCAGCCGCCAGCCCGACCCGGTGTTGCAGCAGATCGAGCAGTTCCACGACCTGAGCATCAGCACCAACGACGCCTTCCGTTCCGTGAGCAAGTACTGGGACCGCATCAACCGCCCCGAGCAACTGATGACCGCGGCGATACACGCGATGCGCGTGCTGACCGACCCGGCCGAAACCGGTGCGGTAACACTGGCCTTGCCCCAGGATGTACAAGCCGAAGCCTGGGACTACCCCGACTACTTCCTGCAAAAACGCGTGCACCGCATCGACCGACGCCCGGCCACCCGCGCCATGCTCGATGACGCGCTGGCGGCGTTTCGCGGCAAGCGCAAGCCGCTGATCATTTGCGGCGGCGGGGTCAAGTACTCCGGCGCCAACCAGGCACTGCAAGCCTTTGCCGAGCGGTTCGATATTCCCTTCGCGGAAACCCAGGCGGGCAAGAGCGCCGTGGTGTCCAGCCATGCGCTGAACGTCGGCGGCATCGGCGAAACCGGCTGCCTGGCGGCCAACCTGCTGGCGCCCGAGGCCGATTTGATCATTGGCATCGGCACCCGTTATACCGACTTCACCACCTCGTCAAAATCGCTGTTCAAGCACCCCGAGGTGAAGTTTCTCAACCTCAATATCAGCCCAGCCGACGCCTTGAAACTGGACGGTGTGCAAATGCTGGCCGATGCAAAAGTGGCCCTTGAAGCACTGGCCACTGCCCTGGGCGATTACCGCTCGGGCTGGGGCGAGCAGATCGCCGACGCCAAGGCGCAACTCGACGCCGAAGTGGACCGCGTGCATCAGGTGCAATACCTGGGTGATGAGTTCGTCCCCGAAGTCGACGACCACCTGGACCGTGCCGTCCTGCGCGAATTCATCGAACTGACCGGTTCGTGCCTGACCCAAAGCGCGGTGCTCGGCGTGCTCAATGCGCGCCTGGCCGATGACGCAATCATCGTGGCCGCCGCCGGCAGCCTGCCCGGCGATTTGCAGCGCGCCTGGCGCAGCAAGGGCGTCAACACCTACCACGTCGAGTATGGCTACTCATGCATGGGCTACGAGATCAACGCCGCCCTGGGCGTGAAGCTGGCCGAGCCAGGCAAGGAGGTGTACGCCCTGGTTGGCGATGGCTCCTACATGATGCTGCACTCGGAGCTGGCCACCTCGATTCAGGAGCGGCGCAAGATCAACGTGGTGCTGTTGGACAACATGGCGTTCGGTTGCATCAACAACCTGCAGATCGGCAATGGCATGGACAGCTTCGGCACCGAGTTCCGCTACCGCAACCCCGAGAGCGGCAAGCTCGACGGTGGCCTGGTGCCGGTGAATTTCGCCATGAGTGCGGCGGCCTATGGCTGCAAGACCTATAAGGTCAGCACGTTGGAACAGCTGGAAGCGGCGTTGGCCGATGCCCGCACGCAAACCGTCTCCACGCTGATCGATATCAAGGTGCTGCCCAAGACCATGGTCCACGGCTACCTGTCGTGGTGGCGGGTGGGGGTGGCGCAAGTGTCCACCAGTGAACGCACGAATGCAGCGGCAAAAAAACTCAATGAACACCTGGCCAAGGCCCGGCAGTACTAACAACAAGAGGAGTGTTTGTATGTCTTTGAAGCTTGGAGTGATCGGTACGGGCGCCATCGGCCGGGACCATATTCGTCGTTGCAGCCAGGCCCTGCTCAACAGCCAGGTGGTGGCCGTCACCGATATCAACCTTGAGCAAGCCGCCCAAGTCGTTGCCGACTTGAAGCTGGACGCCGAGGTGTACCCGGACGGCCATGCGCTGATCAACGCGCCAGAGGTCGAAGCGGTACTGGTGACGTCCTGGGGGCCGAGCCATGAAGAATTTGTGCTGGCCGCGATTGCCGCCGGCAAACCGGTGTTCTGTGAGAAACCCCTGGCGGTGACGGCCGAGGGTTGCCGCAACATTGTCGAGGCCGAAGTGGCCCACGGCAAACGCCTGGTCCAGGTGGGTTTCATGCGCCCGTACGACCAAGGCTACCGCGCCCTCAAGGCGGTGATCGACAGCGGCCAGATTGGCGAGCCGTTGATGCTGCACTGCGCGCACCGCAACCCCACGGTGGGCGAGAACTACAACACCGGCATGGCGATCACCGACACCTTGATCCATGAGCTGGACGTGCTGCGTTGGCTGCTTAATGACGACTACGTGTCCGTGCAGGTGGTGTTCCCGCGCAAGACCAGCAAGGCGCTGGCGCACCTGCGTGACCCGCAGATCGTGCTGCTGGAAACCGCCAAAGGCACGCGTATCGACGTGGAAGTGTTTGTGAACTGCCAATACGGCTACGACATCCAGTGCGAAGTGGTAGGGGAGAGCGGCATCGCCAAGTTGCCCGAGCCGTCCCAGGTGCAACTGCGCAGCGAGGCGAAGCTGTCCAATGCGATCCTGATGGATTGGAAGGATCGGTTTATCGGTGCCTATGACGTGGAGTTGCAGGCGTTTATCGACAGCGTGCTGGCCGGGCAAGTCGGCGGGCCGTCGGCCTGGGATGGGTTTGCGGCGGCGGTGGCGGCGGATGCGTGTATTGAAGCCCAGGGCAGTGGGCAGATTGTGAAAGTCAGCCTGCCGGATCGCCCGCGCTTCTACGGCTAACCACTATCCAACATTGGAATGCAGTCTGTGTGGGAGCGGGCTTGCTCGCGAATGCGGTCTATCAGATACAAATGCCTTAGCTGATACACCGCATTCGCGAGCAAGCCCGCTCCCACATTTGGAATGGATTGCACTTCATATAAGGAGTTGAGCATGCGAATCGGACTAGTGGGCTACGGCCACGGTGGGCGCTTTTTTCATGCGCCGCTGATCGCCACCCTGCCTGGCGCCACCTTTGTCGGTGTGGTGACGCGTTCACCCGAACGTCGCCAGCAATTGAGTACTGATCTTCCCGGTGTCAAAGCCTTCGACTCCATCGGCCAGATCGTCGAAGCCGGCGTCGATGCCCTAGTGATTTCCACTACCTTGAAAGGACGCCCGGCCCTGGTGCTGGAAGCCATCGAGCATGGTGTGGCGGTGGTCAGTGATAAACCCTTTGCCGCCAACGCCGAACAAGCCCAGGCCCTGATCACCGCCGCCGAGCGCCAAGGCTCGCTGCTCAGCGTCTACCATAATCGGCGCTGGGATTCGGATTACCTGACCCTGCGCAAACTGATCGACGCCGGCGCCCTAGGCACCATCACCCGCTTTGAATCCCGCGTGGAGCGCTACAGCCCGCAGGCCGTGGGCAATGCCAGCGGTGGCGGATGGCTGCGCGACCTGGGCAGCCACCTGGTCGACCAGGCGCTGCAACTGTTCGGCCCGGTGGAGCGGGTATTCGCCCAATTGCACTACACGCCTGAACATCCCACCGTGGACCACGGCTTCTTTGTCTCCCTCACCCACGCCAACGGCGTGATTTCGCACCTGTGGGGCAACGCGTTGCAGAACAGCCAGGCGCCGCGCTTTCGCGTCAGTGGCAGCCTGGGTTGCTACACCGTCGAGGGCCTGGACGGCCAGGAAGAAGCGCTGCTGGCCGGCAAGTCGCCGAAAACCGAAGGCGAACACTGGGGCGCTGAGGAACACCGACGCTGGGGCTGGTTTGAACAAGGGCCGGAGCGTGAGCGGGTGCCGTCGGAGAAGGGCTGCTGGAACCAGTTCTACCGCCAGTTGCAAGCCGCCGTGATGGGGCAGGGGCCGCTGCCCGTCAACGCCTATGACGCCCTGGAAACCACCCGTATATTAGACGCCGCACGCCTGAGCGCCGAGCGCCAGCAGGTGGTTTCGACAAAAATAGAATAAAATTCTAAAACAGGTTGATATGGAAATTATTTTCTAATAAAGTCTTTTCCAGGTTGCATAAAGTACGTCCCGGAACCTACGGGCGACTCAACAAAAACAAGATCAAAAACAACCAGGTACCGTCAGATGAAAATCTTCAACGCTGTACTGCGAGTTTTACGCCCCCTCCAAGCGCCACGCGGACTGCCCCGCGCCCGGCCGTTCTACTTCTCCTTCCTGAATGTGCTGTGCGTCGAAAACCAGGGTGCGCTGGTGTGCTGCATTCCAGGCGCGCCGGTGGTGCGACTGACAGCCGAGTCCTGATCAACGCAACGTCGAACAAAACCAACAAGAAAGTGGAGACAGACCGTTCATGAAGACCCCGATCCGTTTTACCGCCCTGGCCCTGTCCATGCTGCTGGCCAGTGGCGTTGCCGGCGCCGCCGATCTCAAGGTGGGCGTGACGATGTCCGCGTTCGATGACACCTTCCTCACCTACCTGCGCGAGGACATGGACAAACAAGCCAAGTCCTATCCAAAAGGCGATGGCGTGCAACTGCAGTTCGAAGATGCCCGCGCCGATGTGGTCAAGCAGTTGAGCCAGGTCGAGAACTTCATCAGCCAGAAGGTTGACGCGATTATCGTCAACCCGGTTGATACCGCGTCGACCAAGAACATCATCAGTGCCGCCACCAAGGCAGGTATTCCGCTGGTGTTCGTCAACCGCCGCCCCGACCAGAAAGACCTGCCCAAGGACGTGGTGGCCGTGACCTCCGATGACGTCGAGGCCGGCCGCCTGCAGATGCAGTACATCGCCGAAAAGCTCGGCGGCAAGGGCAAGGTCGTGATCCTGTTGGGCGACCTGGCGAACAACTCCACCACCAACCGCACCAAGGGCGTGAAGGAAGTGCTGGCCAAGTACCCGGACATCAAGATCGAGCAGGAGCAAACCGGCATTTGGTTGCGTGACAGGGGCATGACCCTGGTCAACGACTGGCTGACCCAGGGCCGGGAGTTCAATGCGGTGCTGGCCAACAACGATGAGATGGCGATCGGCGCGTCCATGGCCCTGAGATCGGCCGGCAAGGAAAAAGGCAGCGTGTTGATTGCCGGTGTCGACGGCACGCCCGATGGCTTGAACGCGATCACCAAGGGCGACATGACCGTGTCAGCCTTCCAGGACGCCAAGGGCCAGGCGGTAGGTTCGGTGGAAGCGGCGCGCAAGATGGCCAAGAACGAGCCGGTCGAGCAGAACGTGGTGATCCCGTTCCAGTTGATCACCCCGGACAACGTCAAAGACTTCAAGTAGCCCCGACATAACAACAAAAGCTGGCAGGGCGGTCACGGCCGCCCTGCAGATGGAGTACCTCCCTATGCTTGCTCAAGCCGCCACTTCTCAGCCCGCCGCCCACCCGGCGCTGGCGCTGGACGAACCCTACCTGCTGGAAATCCTCAACATCAGCAAAGGCTTTCCCGGTGTCGTGGCCCTGGACGATGTGCAACTGCGGGTGCGCCCCGGCACCGTGCTGGCGTTGATGGGCGAGAACGGTGCGGGCAAGTCGACGTTGATGAAGATCATCGCCGGCATCTACCAGCCCGACGCCGGCGAGATTCGCCTGCGTGGCAAGCCGATCACCTTTGAAACGCCGCTGGCTGCGCAAAAGGCCGGGATCGCGATGATCCACCAGGAACTCAACCTGATGCCCCATATGAGCATCGCCGAGAACATCTGGATCGGCCGCGAACAGCTCAACAGCCTGCACATGGTCAACCACCGCGAAATGCACCGCTGCACTGCCGAGTTGCTGGCGCGCCTGCGCATCAACCTCGACCCGGAAGAACAGGTCGGCAACCTGAGCATTGCCGAACGGCAGATGGTCGAGATTGCCAAGGCGGTGTCCTATGACTCCGACATCCTGATCATGGATGAACCCACCTCGGCCATTACCGACAAGGAAGTGGCCCACCTGTTTTCGATCATTGCCGACCTCAAGTCCCAGGGCAAAGGCATCGTCTATATCACCCACAAGATGAACGAAGTGTTCGCCATCGCCGATGAAGTGGCGGTGTTCCGTGACGGCCAATACATCGGTTTGCAACGGGCCGACAGCATGAACAGCGACAGCCTGATCTCGATGATGGTCGGGCGTGAGCTGAGCCAGTTGTTCCCGGTGCGCGAGACGCCGATTGGTGACCTGCTGCTGTCGGTGCGCGACCTGAGCCTGGACGGCGTATTCAAAGACGTATCGTTCGACCTGCACGCCGGGGAAATCCTCGGTATCGCCGGGCTGATGGGCTCCGGGCGCACCAACGTGGCGGAAACCATTTTTGGCATCACCCCAAGCTCCAGCGGGCAAATTACCCTGGACGGCAAGGCGGTGCGCATTACCGACCCGCATATGGCCATCGAGAAAGGCTTTGCGCTGTTGACCGAGGACCGCAAGCTCAGCGGCCTGTTCCCCTGCCTGTCGGTGCTGGAGAACATGGAGATGGCGGTGTTGCCGCACTATTCGGGCAACGGTTTTATCCAGCAGAAAGCCTTGCGTGCCCTGTGTGAAGACATGTGCAAGAAGCTGCGGGTGAAAACCCCTTCGCTGGAGCAATGCATCGACACCTTGTCCGGCGGCAACCAGCAAAAGGCCTTGCTGGCGCGTTGGTTGATGACCAACCCACGCTTGCTGATCCTGGATGAACCGACACGCGGCATCGACGTGGGCGCCAAGGCCGAGATCTATCGCTTGATCGCCTTCCTCGCCAGCGAAGGCATGGCGGTGATCATGATTTCCTCCGAACTGCCCGAAGTGCTCGGCATGAGCGATCGGGTGATGGTGATGCACGAAGGTGAGCTGATGGGCACCCTGGACCGCGCCGAGGCGACCCAGGAAAAAGTCATGCAGTTGGCTTCCGGGATGACCGCAGTCCACTGATCTACAGAATAAGAAGGTGATGGGTTATGAACGCAATAACAGACAACAAGCCGGCAACCGCGCCGGTCAAGAACCGTCGACGCATGCCCACCGAGCTGAGTATCTTTCTGGTGCTGATCGGTATCGGCCTGGTGTTTGAATTGTTCGGCTGGATCGTGCGCGACCAGAGCTTTCTGATGAACTCCCAGCGCCTGGTGCTGATGATCCTTCAGGTGTCGATCATCGGCCTTCTGGCCATCGGTGTGACCCAGGTAATCATCACCACGGGCATCGATTTGTCGTCCGGCTCGGTGCTGGCCTTGTCAGCGATGATCGCCGCCAGCCTGGCGCAAACCTCCGACTTTTCCCGGGCGGTGTTTCCGTCCCTCACCGACTTGCCGGTGTGGATCCCGGTGGCGATGGGTTTGGGCGTAGGGCTTTTAGCGGGGGCAATCAACGGCAGCATTATCGCGGTCACCGGCATCCCGCCGTTTATCGCAACCCTGGGCATGATGGTCTCGGCCCGTGGCCTGGCACGCTATTACACCGAAGGCCAGCCGGTGAGCATGCTCTCGGACTCCTACACAGCGATCGGCCATGGCGCGATGCCGGTGATTATCTTCCTGGTGGTGGCGGTAATCTTCCACATTGCCCTGCGTTACACCAAGTATGGCAAGTACACCTATGCCATCGGCGGCAATATGCAGGCGGCGCGTACTTCGGGGATTAACGTCAAGCGTCACCTGATCATCGTCTATAGCATCGCCGGTCTTCTGGCGGGCCTGGCCGGCGTGGTGGCCTCGGCACGTGCAGCGACGGGGCAGGCCGGCATGGGCATGTCCTACGAGTTGGACGCGATTGCGGCCGCAGTGATCGGCGGTACCAGCCTGGCCGGCGGAGTAGGGCGCATCACCGGCACGGTGATCGGCGCGCTGATCCTCGGGGTGATGGCCAGCGGGTTTACCTTTGTCGGGGTGGACGCGTATATCCAGGACATCATCAAGGGCCTGATCATTGTGGTGGCGGTGGTGATCGACCAATACCGCAACAAGCGCAAGCTCAAGCGCTGAGTACCTGCCCCCTGTAGGAGCGAGCTTGCTCGCGAAAGCTGCAAAGATAACGCGGGCTATCTGATTGAACGCGGTGTCCTTGAATGCTTCGCGAGCAAGCTCGCTCCTACAGGGGCCAGGCCCTTTCAACCGTTTGTCTTCTATATAGCTCCACTACACTGAATTTCTTGCTATAAACGCACTCCGATGACCATTCGCCAAGCCCGTCCTGGTGCTTTTGGGGGTTGATCGGGAAAAAATGCCTGTCTTTTCAGTTGCTGCGCCCTCAAGTCGGCCTTAGACTGCCGCCCCTCGTAAATTGAGTGCCGGGTGGCGCTTGAAATGGACGGCGCCCTTCCGAGACCTGCACAGGCCTTGCGGAACGCTCCCTTATTCGCCTTAATGCACGTATTTTTTATAGAGAAATCAATGACAAAGGAAAAGTTGCTGGCCATGCCGGCGGATGACTACATGAATGCCGAACAGCACGCTTTTTTCGAGAAGTTGCTGCAAGACATGAAAGTGGAACACCACGAGCGCATTGAGCAGAACCGTATCGCCATTGAAAGCCTGGACACCCCGGCCGACCCGGCTGACGCGGCTTCCGTGGAAGAAGAGCGCACCTGGTTGGTGAACGCCATTGACCGCGACCAGCGCATGCTGCCGCAACTTGAGCGCGCCCTGGAACGCATCAAGGAAGATTCCTTTGGCTGGTGTGACGACAGCGGCGAGCCTATCGGCCTCAAGCGCCTGCTGATCAGCCCTACCACCAAGTACTGCATCGAAGCGCAAGAGCGCCACGAGCAGATCGACAAGCACCAGCGTCAAGCCTGATGCGGTGAATGGGGCGGCTCTCGAGCTGGCCGCCCCGGTCTCTAGATTGTTGCTGTTTATGCAATGAAGCTATTCCGAAGATAGCTTTTTCCAACTGGAATAAAACCGTAGCATGGCCAACATTGTTAGCCAGCTAACTAATGCTGCGGAGAAGCTCCATGCAAAACAAAGTCGATGTGGCCGTGATGATCGGCAGTGGTGTACCCGAAACGCTGCGTGCCATGGGCCAGCGAGCTTGCTGGGTGGTGTTGCTCAACGGCGAGCAGCGCGGTACGGCATTCGCCAGCCGGGATGAGGCGCAGGAATGCCAGGCTGCCTGGCAAGCGCTGTTGCGCAGTGAAGCGTCAGACAGCCTGCATTGATCACACGCGGGGAGGCTCATGCAGCAGTGCATTGAGGTCATCCACGGCGGGCGCCCATTCTGCGTCGACGTGCAATTGCTCCCTGAGGAAGTTCGCCTGCTGTTCGCTCCAGAATGGCGCGTCGATGAGTTTTACCTCATCGGGCAGGCGATGTTCAGCGGTGAAACGCTCGATAGCTTCCTGGCTGGAATCCAGGCCCAGTTGTTCGAACAGGGTTTCAAGGGTTGGGGTGGTGGTGTCCATAACGTTCTCCATGCGGGATTGTCGTCATGCATGTGAGGGGTAGGGGACGCCAGAGTTCTATCCGATTGTCAGGAATTGAGCGCGCCGCAATCCACGGCGGCTTTCAGCGCCTGGGCCGCTTCTTTGCCTGCCACGGCAGCTGCGTCGGCGGTTTTGAACCAGCGGTCTTTTTCCACCTGATGCGCAGTGACCTTGTTCAGCGGCGGTTTGGCTCGCATGATGATGACCGCTTGAAACTCGCCGTCTACTTCCCTCGCATCACCGTGGATAATAAATTCGCCAATATCAAATTCCGTCACGTATAGCTTTCCCTTCAAGGTAACTGCGTTGATGAAACCTGACCCGCAGGGGGCAAACTTCAATGGACGGGCCAGTATGGCAGTTGTTGAGGGACGGTGGCGCAGTAAAGTCAGCCAGGTGACGAAACGACCCGACCGCAACGAGCGTGCAGCTTTGCTTCCAGAGTCTTGGCCAGTTCGCAGGCCTTGTTGTGATCGCTGCGAAAACCCTTGATTCTGCCGCTGGGCACTTCAAGAATATGAAAAAAATTCTTTCCTGCCGGTACAACTTGGTACAGCACTGAATTGGAGTACCCGTCAAGGTTAAACAAGCAGTAGTATTGGCGTTCGTCTGGACATGATGAACGAGTGTGGAAAGACGTAGCGTCGTGTTGACGTCGTTGCATGCTCAGCTCCTGTCGTTCGATCTTATTGGCCTGTGGTTAGCATTTGCGGTGGTTTTGACCCCTGTTGCTGTTTTAGTATTGTCGTCGGCAGTTCGCGACTGGTTCCATGCCTTGCGTATTTTTTTTGTGTTGAGTGTCGGAAAACTGCGTTTTTAATCGGGTTATTCTCTGAAGTTGCTCGACCTGTATTCTCGGGTCGTTGAACCTGTGATTTGCTGTACCACCGGATGACCTTGCATGAGGTCCGCCGCAGATGTCTGTACTAGCCTTACGCGTTCTCTTCAGTTTTTTAATGACTCGGTGATCGTGTCGTAACGGCGATTTTTTTGTGCTGCTCGCTTCGGCGACCAGCGCTTTTTTGATGTGGGGGCGTTTCCTTGGCAGTCAGTAATCTGGATATGCACGCGTTATTCGTGCTGGGTGATTTGCGCGCTAAGTTGGTCAAGCAGTTTCAATCTCGGTTTGTCTACATCACTGAACAGACGCCGGAAGGTATTTATATCGCCGAGATCGATACCGAAACGGCGCTGGTCGTGGATGACAAGCCACGTCTGGAACTCAAAGTGGGCGACCATTTTCGCGCCTCGGTGTTGCCCAGCCGCGAGGGTGGCAAGTTCGAATTGAGGTTTCGCGATATCAAGTTGACCGTGTACGGCCTCGGCGACTATGCCTTTGTGTCATCGAACGAAGGCCAGGGTATCGTGTTCAAGGAAGGCCACAGCGTGATGCTGGTATTCGCCGCCCATGAGCAATTGCAAGAAGGGTTGACCAAAACCCTGAAGGCCGTGACGGGCAAAGCCGCCAAATGGCGTAAGGGCGAGCTGGTGACCTTCAAGGCCAGCGAGTAGGTACTGAACACGTTGTGCCTCTTTGTCTTTTGGAACCTCTACTACAGTTGAGTTGACTTAACTATTCAGAGGCTTCGCGCATTCGCAGCAAAGCCGTTCGCCATGACTGCGAAAACGCGAGGTGCAAAAGCATGAAAGGATTGAAGTCACTGTTGGCGGCGGGCCTGACAACCCTGAGTCTGTCATTGCCGGTATCGGCTGCCCAGGCACCGGTGCATTTTGCCGACCTGAACTGGGAAAGCGGCAGCCTGATCACAGAAGTCCTGCGTTTTATCGTCGAGAAGGGTTATGACCTGCCCACCGACACCTTGCCGGGCACCACCATCACCCTGGAAACCGCCCTGGCCAAGAATGATATCCAGGTGATCGGCGAGGAGTGGGCAGGCCGCAGCCCGGTGTGGGTCAAGGCTGAAGCCGAAGGCAAGGTGGCGGGCCTGGGCGATATCGTCAAAGGCGCCACCGAAGGGTGGTGGGTGCCGGAATACGTGGTCAAGGGTGACCCGTCAAAAGGGCTCAAACCCCTGGCGCCGGACCTCAAAAGCGTACAGGATCTGGCGCGTTACAAGGACGTGTTCAAAGACCCTGAATCCCCGGGCAAGGGGCGCTTTCTCAACAGTCCCATCGGCTGGACGTCCGAAGTGGTCAACAAACAGAAGCTCAAGGCTTATGGCCTGGACGATAGCTACGTGAACTTCCGCAGCGGGTCGGGCGCAGCGCTGGATGCGGAGATTGCCTCGTCGATTCGCCGGGGCAAGCCCGTACTGTTCTACTACTGGTCGCCGACCCCGTTGATGGGGCGCTACAAATTGATCCAGCTGCAAGAGCCGCCGTTTGATGCAGACGCGTGGAAGACCCTGACCGATGCCGACAATCCGAACCCGAAGCCGACACGCTCGTTGGCGTCCAAGTTGAGCATTGGCGTATCGACGCCGTTCCAGCAGGAACATCCACACATTGCCGAGTTCTTCGAGAAGGTCGAGTTTCCCATCGAGCCGCTTAACAAAGCCTTGGCGACGATGAGTGAGCGTCACACGCCCCCTAGGGAAGTGGCCCAGGCGTTTCTCAAGGAACATCCACAGGTGTGGAAGGCCTGGTTGACGGACGATGTGGCGCAGAAGGTCGAGGCAAGCCTCAAGTAAGCGCCAGAGGTGCTGCTGATTGGAGATTAAAATGTGGGAGCGGGCTTGCTCGCGAATGCAGTGTGTCAGTGACAGATCAATTGCCTGACACACCGCTTTCGCGAGCAAGCCCGCTCCCACATTTTTGATTGTATTGCGGGTTTAGAATCGAGTTTGTACAGCCAGCTCAAAGGTCCTCGGTGACCCCAGATAATACGCCGGCGACACATGGGCAAACTCGGCATACACCTCGTTAGTCAGGTTACGCACGCGCCCGGTGACCGAGGTGTTCGCATCCAGCTTATAGCGCAGGAACGTGCCGAACAGCGTATACGCTGGCACGGTCTGGGTGTTGGCATTGTCCGCGTACACCTGAGCGACATAGCGCGCTTCCACGCCACCTTGCCAGGCCTCGGCAAAATCGTAGGTCAGCCACAGGTTGCCCACGCGCTTGGGCACGTTGGTTGGCGTATTGCCCTTGCGCGACACCACGGCGCCGCTGGCGGTTTTTTCGTTGAACTCATCATACTGCGCGTCTACCCAGGCGAAGTTGCCTTCGGCCAATAGCCTCGGCGTGATGCGCAACGAGCTGGCCAGTTCGATGCCCTTGGACGACTGCGCGCCCACCGGGATGCTGTTGGTCGGGTCCAGCGGGTCGGTGACGGCAAAGTCCTTGCGTTCGATCTTGTAGGCCGCGACCGTGGCCGAGCCCCGACCTTCCAGGTAATCGAACTTGCTGCCGATTTCCCATTGCTTGCCGGTGGACACGTCGAACACTTGGGTAGTGGTATTGGGCTGTTCGGCGGCGGTGCTGTATTGCACATAGACGTTGGCGGACGGGATGAACTGATAGGTCAGGCCCACCCGGCCCGTTACCGGTTCCCAACTGCGCTTGAAGTGCCGCGGGGTGGTGGCGGTGAGGGTGCGATGGTTGGTCACGTCCAGGTCGATAGCGTCATAACGTAGACCGGTCAGCAGCGAGAGCTTATCCGTCAGTCCCAGACGGTTTTCCACGAACAGTGCCTTGGTGGTTACCTGGTTGGTTTTGTCCTTGACGAAACCTGGCTGGGTACCGGGAATATCATAGAAGTGCCCTGGGTCGTAGTGGTTCGGGTCCACGCTACTTTTGCCCGGCACGTTCAAGGGGCTGTTGGTGGTGCTGTTGACCTTGTACTCAAAACCGCCAGACCAGGTGGTGGCAAGGCCGAACACGCTCGTGTCATGGCGCAGTTCGAACTGGTTGCCGTTCTGCTCGCCCTGATGCCGCACCTGATAGGCCGTTGAGCGGTTCACCGCGCTGTTGTCGGCGTTGTACTGGTAGGTTTCCAGGTTGCGGTAGTCGCGCTGGCTGTCGAGGTGGTAGAGGGTGTTTTTCAGGGTGGTGCTGTCGTTGATCCGGTAGTCGATGATCGAACGTGCCCAGATGGTGCGTTGCTCATAACGGCCGTCGGCGACGTTGTAGTTATTGAAGCGGTTGTGCTTGTCGATCTTCAGTTCACCGGCCTTGGGGTTGAGCACCGGCGTGCCCCAGTACGGGCTGTCTTCATGTTCGTCCTGATATTCCAAGGCCAGGGTGTGGGACAGGTTCGGGGTGAGGTCGCTGAGCAGGGAAAACGCCACGCTCCAGGCATCGCGCTGGTCGCGGTCGATGTAGCTGTGGTTGGTGTTGCGGCTCACATCCAGGCGGGCGTAGTGCTGCACCTCGGCGCCGGGTTCGGTCAGCGCATGGTTGAGGCCGAACGCCATACCGGCGGTGTCGTAGCTGCCATAGCTCAGTTGGCCTTCGACGGCTTGTTCCTCGCGGGTTGCCAGCTTGGTCACGTAGTTCAGCGAGCCACCCACGGAGCCTGCGCCGTTGATCAAGGAGGAGGGGCCGCCCACCAGTTCGACGCGGTCGTAGATCCACGCATCCACCGGCCGCGCCAGGCCGGTGGCGACGTTGATGCCGTTGAACATCTGGGTGATCTGGCTGCTGGTAAACCCTCGGTACGAGACAAACCCGCCAAACCCAGGCGGTGCGCTGGCGTTGACGCCAGGCAGGGTATTGGCCGCATCGCGGAAGGTCTTGGCGCCGTGGCGCTCGATATCGTTGCGGTTGGCGATGGCCACCGACGCCGGGGTTTCTCGCACGCTCAGGCCCAGGCGCGAGGCCATGCCGCTGGATTGGTCCAGGGCCAGGCCTGGCTCGGCACTTTGTCCGCCATCAATGGTGGTCGGCGCCAGTTCAAGGGCCGAGGCGCAAACAGGCAGGCAGCCGAACAGGCCCGCCAACAGGGGTAAATGTTTCATGGTTGAATCCTGAAAACTTGGCTCGAAAACAACGCACAGCTACCCGTACTCCTTACGGCAACGGGGCAATGCAGATCAGAAAGCGCAGGGATCAGGCGAAGGCGGGTGGCGCGCGCGGATTAGCCGCAGGCCAGGTGAAGCGGGCAGGAATGTCAGCGGCAAGCACCACCGCAGCAGGCGGCGCATGGGGTTGTGGCAGTACCGCCACATTCAGGTGGGAGTTGAGCGCCGGGCCCATGCCGCCGGTAGAACACAGCGGGCAACCAAATGCCTTCGACAGCGTGGGCAGGCTCTCATCCGTAGAATTGCTGGGCAGCGGTGCCTGGGTACGTGGGTCGACCGTACAGAATTGGCCGCTGATGCCGTTGAGCTGCATCCCCACCATCTGCCCATGACCAATGCTGCAGGCGAACACATTGAACAGGACGCAGCAGTAGAGCATCCAGGCAATGAGCGAGCGGTCGGCACGGGCGAGTTTCATGGGGCGGCACTTTATCATCAGCGACCGACGAAATGCCTGCAAAAAATCTCAGGGCGACTATCCTCATTCGCACATTTTTGTGGAGCGCCGACCATGAGCTTTGTGATTGCGCGGTGGATCGTCGGGGTATTTACCTTCATCAGCATGGTGCATTTGTATTGGGCTGCGGGTGGCAAGCTCGGCAGCCTGGCCGCTATCCCGCAACTGCCCGGAGAGTTTGCCAGCGGGCCCAGGCCGGCGTTCAAACCGTCGGCGCTGGGCACCTTCCTGGTCGCGATGGGGCTGGTGGCGATTGCCTTGCTCGTGTGCCTTCGCGCCGGGCTGTATTTCTCGCCGGTGTCCCATGGGGCGTTGCAGTGGGGCATCAGTGCGATTGCCGTGCTGATGTTTGCTCGGGCGATCGGGGATTCGGAGCTGGTGGGTTTTTTCAAAAAGGTCGGCGGGTCGAGGTTTGCTCGCCTGGATACCTATTTCTATTCGCCGTTGTGCCTGGTGTTGGGCGCAGGCTTGCTGGTAGTCGCCTGGACCTGATGGAAGTCCTCTGTAGGAGCGAGCTCGCTCGCGAAAAACGTCAACGATGACGCGTTCTTCCTGAAATAAGCGTGGCGTTTGCGAGTTTTTCGCGAGCAAGCTCGCTCCTACCTGTTTAACCCTCCAGATATTTCCCAGACAAAACACACCCCCGGTTTTATAGCGCTTGACCTTCCCAGTATGGCAAGCCGGATAAAAACCCCACGTGTCGATTTGTCTTGAAAATTCCAAGGAGGGTGAACGATGTACACCAAACCAGTCAGCCTGATTGCCGGGGCGTTGGCCGTAGCGTTAACGCTGGGCGGATGCTCGGACAAAGCGCCGCCAGCCGCAGCCGCCCAACCACCCGGCGTGCCGGTGGCCCAAGTGGTGGCGCGTGCGGTAACGCCGTTTGTGGAGTACACCGGTTCGTTGACCGCCATCGACCAGGTTCAATTGCGCCCGCGAGTCAGTGGCTATCTGCAAAGTGTCAGCGTGCCCGAAGGCCAGTTCGTGGCCAAGGGCAGCCCGTTGTTTGTGATCGATCCGCGCATGTTTCAGGCGGCAGTGAACGCCGCCAAGGCGCGTTTGCGTGAGGCCGAGGCCAATGCATCACTGGCCCAGGCCGAGCATGGCCGCGCCGAGCAGTTGTACGCCAAGAAGGTGGTGGCACGTGATCGCCTCGACACCGCCATTGCCTCGTTGAATGCCGGCAGGGCCCAGGTCGAGGCGGCCAGGGCTGCGCTGGATACGGCCCAGCTGGACCTGAGTTACACCCGCGTCACCGCGCCTATCAGCGGGCGCATCGACCGCGCATTGGTGACGGAAGGCAACTATGTCACCCGTGGGGAAACACCCCTGACCACAATTGTCTCCATCGACCCCTTGCATGTGTACTTCGACGTGGACGAACGCACCTACCTGCATTCGTTGGCAGCGACGCGGCAGCACGCCGGGTCCAAGGGCGAAAACGCCGCCAAGGTCATGGTGGCAATGCTCAACGATACGACCTATGCACGGGCCGGGCGCGTGGACTTTCTGGCCAACTCGGCCGACCGCAAGACCGGCACGGTGCGCGTGCGTGCGGTGGTGGCGAACCCGGATGGGCGCTTGACGCCGGGGCTGTTTGCCAAAGTCAAGCTGGACACTGGCGCGGCGCAACCCCGGGTGTTGATTGCCGACCATTCCATCGGCACCGACCAGGGCCGCCGTTATGTGCTGGTAGTGGGTGAGGGTGAAAAGACCGAGTACCGCCCGGTCGAACTGGGCCCGGTGGTTGACGGCCTGCGGGTCATCGAACAGGGCCTGCAACCGGGCGAGCGCATTGTCGTCAAAGGCCTGGTGCGCCCCGGCATGCAGGTAACGCCACTGGCTGCCAGCATCGAGGGCAAGCCGCTTGAGACGCCGCTGGCGGTGGGGGGCGTGCAATGAGCTTCCCACGCTTTTTCATTGACCGACCGATCTTCGCCATCGTCCTGTCGGTGTTGATGATGATCGGCGGCATCGTGGCCTTCTTCCATTTGCCGTTGAGCGAATACCCGGCCGTCACGCCGCCCACGGTGCAAGTGACGGCGTCGTATCCGGGGGCCAACCCGCAGGTGATTGCCGAGACAGTGGCAGCGCCGCTGGAACAGGTGATCACCGGGGTTGAGGGCATGCTTTACATGACCTCGCAGTCGGCCACCGATGGCCGCATGATCCTGACCGCGACCTTCGCCCAGGGCACCAACGCGGACATGGCCCAGATCCAGGTGCAAAACCGTGTGTCGCGAGCTTTGCCGCGCTTGCCCGAAGAGGTGCAGCGCCTGGGCGTGGTCACGCAGAAAACCTCCCCGGACATCCTCATGGTGGTCCACCTGCTGTCCCCGGACCAACGTTATGACCCGCTCTACATCTCCAACTATGCCTACCTGCAGGTGCGCGATGAGTTGTCGCGGCTGCCGGGGATCAACGATGTGCTGGTGTGGGGCGCCGGTGAATACAGCATGCGGCTGTGGCTCGACCCGGACCTGATCGCTGCCCGTGGCTTGACCGCCGGCGATGTGATTGCTGCCGTGCGCGAGCAGAACGTGCAAGTGGCGGCGGGCTCGGTCGGCCAGTCGCCGGATTCCACTGCGGCCTTCCAAGTCACGGTCAATACCCTGGGGCGCTTGACGGACGAAGAGCAGTTTGGCGACATCATCATTCGCACCGGCGATAACGGCCAGGTCACGCGTTTGCGCGATGTGGCCCGTATCGAGATGGGCGCCGATGCCTACGCGCTGCGCAGCCTGTTGGACGGCGAGCCGGCGGTGGCCTTGCAGATCATCCAGAGCCCGGGGGCCAACGCCCTCGATGTGGCGCAGTCGGTGCGCGACACCATGCAGCGCCTGCAAACCAACTTCCCCGAAGGGCTGGTGTCGCGGATTGCCTATGACCCCACCGTGTTTGTACGCGCTTCCCTGGAGTCGGTGGCCATCACGCTGATGGAAGCGATCCTGCTGGTGGTGATCGTGGTGGTGGTGTTCCTGCGCAACTGGCGCGCGTCGCTGATCCCCTTGATGGCCGTGCCGGTGTCGATCATCGGCACCTTTGCGGTCATGCACCTGATGGGCTTCTCCCTCAACACCTTGTCGCTGTTCGGCCTAGTGCTGTCGATTGGCATCGTGGTCGACGATGCCATCGTGGTGGTGGAGAACGTCGAGCGGCATATCGAGAACGGCGAGGAGCCGATGCAGGCTGCGCGACGGGCCATGGGCGAGGTCACCGGCCCTATCATTGCGATCACCTCGGTACTGGCGGCCGTGTTCATTCCCACTGCGTTTCTCAGTGGCCTGCAAGGTGAGTTCTATCGGCAGTTTGCGCTGACCATCGCGATTTCCACCATCCTCTCGGCGGTCAACTCCTTGACCCTCAGCCCGGCGCTGGCCGGCCTGTTGCTGCGGCCCCGGCACACCGCCGTGGCGCCTGACCCACGCAGCCTGCGCGGTCGCGCCACGCGGCTGCTTGAGGTGCTGGGCCGGCCGTTCCAGCGTGCGCCGCCAGCCTATGGCAATACCGTGCGCAAGGTCGTCGGCCGTCGCGGCGTGGCGCTGTTGGCCTACGGCGGTTTGCTCGCGTTGACCTGGTTCGGCTTCAACGCGGTACCGGCCGGCTTCGTGCCGATGCAAGACAAGTACTACCTGGTCGGCATCGCCCAACTGCCGAACGCGGCCTCGTTGGAGCGTACCGATGCGGTGGTGCGGCAAATGTCGAAAATCGCCTTGGACGAGCCGGGGGTCGAGAGTGTGGTGGCGTTCCCGGGGCTGTCGGTCAACGGTTTCGTCAACGTCCCGAATGCGGCGGTGATGTTCGTGATGCTTGATCCGTTCAAAGAGCGCACCTCGCCAGACATGGCAGCGGTCGCTATCGCCGGGCGCCTGCAAGCCAAGTTTGCGAGCATCCCCGACGGCTTCCTCGGGGTATTCCCACCGCCGCCGGTACCGGGGCTCGGGGTGACCGGGGGATTCAAGTTGCAGGTCGAAGACCGTGGCGGCGTCGGGCTTGAGGCACTGGTGCAGCAGACCCAGGTACTGATGACCAAAGCCACCGAGTCAGGCCAGGTGGCCGGGTTGATGACCAGCCTGGACGTCAATGCGCCGCAACTGAATGTCGACATCGACCGCACCCAGGTCAAGAGCCAGGGTGTGCGCCTGGCGGATGTATTCGAGTCGCTGCAGGTCTATCTGGGGTCGCTGTATGTCAACGACTTCAACCGGTTTGGCCGCACCTACAAAGTCACGGCCCAGGCCGATGCAGACCACCGCATGCAGGCCGAAGCCATTGGCCGTCTGCAGGTGCGCAACGCCGCTGGAGACATGCTGCCGTTGTCGGCGTTTGTCACGGTCACGCCGAGCTCGGGGCCTGACCGGGTGATTCACTACAACGGCTATCCGTCGGCGGATATCTCTGGCGGCGCGATGCCAGGGGTCAGCTCGGGGCAGGCGGTTGCGCTCATGGAGCGCCTGGCCCAGGAGGTACTGCCCGAGGGCGTGACCTATGAATGGACAGACCTGACCTACCAGCAAAAGCTCGCCGGGTCATCGGCCCTGTTTATTTTCCCGCTGTGTGTGTTGCTGGCTTATTTGATCCTCGCCGCGCAGTACAACAGTTGGCTGCTGCCGTTGGCGGTGTTGCTGATCGTGCCCATGTGCCTGCTCAGCGCAATCCTTGGCGTGTGGCTGGTGGACGGCGACAACAACGTGTTCGTGCAAATCGGGTTGGTGGTGCTGGTGGGCCTGGCGGCGAAGAACGCCATCCTGATCGTCGAGTTTGCCCGCAGCCTCGAAGCCGAAGGCGCGAGCCCCTTGGAGGCGGTGATCCACGCGTGTCAATTGCGCCTGCGGCCTATTTTGATGACGTCCCTGGCGTTTATCGCCGGCGTAGTCCCGCTGGTGTTTGCCAGTGGCGCCGGTGCCGAGATGCGCCATGCCATGGGGGTTGCGGTGTTTGCCGGGATGTTGGGCGTGACGCTGTTCGGCCTGTTCCTCACGCCGGTGTTTTATGTGGTGATGCGCAGCCTGGCGCTGCGCGTGCAGCGCCAGGGGGCGAGCCCGAAGGTGCAGCTAAAGGAGAGCGCATCATGAAACAGGCGTATCCAGCGTTTGTGTTGTCGTTGACCCTGCTGGCCGGTTGCGGTTCGGTGGGGCCGGACTATTCCGCGCCGGTGCTGCCCGCTGCGCAACGGGCGACGAGCTTTGGCGCGCCCATCGCCGGGCTGGGTCCGGGCGAGGTGGAGGTGCAGTGGTGGCAGGTGTTTGATGAGCCGGCACTGAGCCAGTTGATCCAACAGGCACTGGCGGCCAACCACGACATCGGCATCGCCGCCGCACGCCTGGACGAAGCCAAGGCGCTGCTGCGTGAAAGCCGCCAAGGCTTCCTGCCCAGCGGCGGCGCCGCCCTGGGCTACGAGCACCGCAAGCGCAGCGAGGTCCAGACCCCGTTCGGCGAGCAGCGCTCCATTGAAACCACCCGCGCGGCGGTGGATGCGGCCTGGGAAATCGACTTGTTTGGCCGCGTGCGTCGCTCGGTGGAGGCGGCCCAGGCCCAGGCGGGGTCGCGTCAGGCGTTATTGCGCAACGTGCAAGCGAGCGTCGCAGCGACTGTCGCGGCCACCTGGTTTGACCTGCAAGGCATCGAAGCTGAGCAGGCCGTGGTTGCGGATATCAGCCAGAGCCAACGCGACAGCCTGGGCCTGGTGGGGCAGATGGTCAGCGTCGGCGCCGCCACCGAATTCGACCGGCTGCGCGCCGAGGCCTTGTTGCGCAATGTGGAGGCGGTAGCGCCTGACCTGGAACGACGTCGCGCCAAGGCAACCAACGCGTTGGCGGTGCTGCTGGGGCAAGCGCCTCAAGGGTTCAAGCCACCGCAGGCCCGGCCTGGGCGTGAAACCTTGAACCTGCGCACGCTGCAGGTGGGAGACCCAGCTGGCTTGCTGGCGCGCCGCGCCGACATCGCCGCGGCCGAACGCACGCTGGCGGCTGCGACCGCGCAGATTGGCGTGGAAACCGCTGGCTTGTATCCGGACATTCAGGTGCAAGGTTCCATCGGTCTACTGGCCGGAAGCCTCAGCGCCCTGGGCGATGCGGGCATGCAGTCGAACTTTATCGCCCCGGTGATTCGTTGGTCGCTGCTGGACACTGGGCGCGTACGTGCACGGATTGCCGCCAGCGAGGCGCGCACCCAGGCGGCCTTGATCGCTTATGACCAGACCGTGTTGCGAGCCCTGCAGGAAACCGATGATGCGTTCCAGGCCAACCGCACGGCCGGCAACACCCTGGGCTTGCGGCTGCTGGAGGCGGCCGCCAATCGTGAGGCCGCCAACTTTGCGCGCGAGCGGTTTGCGCAAGGCGAGGGCGTGTACCTGGATGTGCTTGAGGCCGAACGTGCCGACTTCACCAGCCGCCGCGCATTGACCGCAGCGCGCACGGAACAGCGTTTGGCGGTGGTTGGGATCTATAAGGCGCTGGGGGGTGGTTGGGAGATCTGCGAGCGGGCGGGGCAGGCGTGTAGCGGGGCTGCTGCTGTGTTGCGGTAACGGTTAGGTATCAAATATACGACGGCGGGCTTGTGGGACTGGGCTTGCCCGCGAAGGCGGTGTGTCAGTCAATAATTCTTTAACTGAATCACCGCTATCGCAGGCAAGCCAGCTCCCACATGGGTCATGCATTTCCCACAGAATCAGCGCTTGGCACAGATCCCGTGTGGGAGCGGGCTTGCTCGCGAAGGCGGTGTGTCAGTGACTGAATCTTTAACTGAATCACCGCTTTCGCAGGCAAGCCAGCTCCCACATGGGTCATGCATTTCCCACAGAATCAGCGCTTGGCACAGATCCCCTGTGGGAGCGGGCTTGCTCGCGAAGGCGGTGTGTCAGTCAATAATTCTTTAACTGAACCACCGCTTTCGCAGGCAAGCCAGCTCCCACATTGGTTATGTATTGCCCACAAAATCAGCGCCTGGCACAGACCTTGTGTGCGCCCGATGGCAGCCTGACAGCCGAACAGCATGTTGGATCAGACAGCCTATACATCAGTCTCACTACTCCGTTGCGTAGTTCCTCGATTTACTGGTTACGTGTGACTCGCCAAACAGTATTGGCCAAGTCGTCAGCAATGATCAGCGCGCCTTTGGGGTCCACGGTCACTCCAACCGGGCGGCCACGGGTTTTGCCGTCGTCGCCGCGAAAGCCGGTGGCAAAGTCGATGGGCTCGCCCGCCGGTTTGCCGTTGCTGAACGGTACGAAGATCACTTTGTAGCCCACTGGGTTGTCACGGTTCCAACTGCCGTGCTCGCCGACAAACACGCCGTCAGCGAATTTTTCACCCAGGGCGGGGATGGAGAAATCCACGCCCAACGCGGCCACGTGGGAACCCAGGCTGTAATCGGGCTTGATCGCCGCGGCCACCTTGGCCGGGTTTTGCGGTTGTGCGCGGGGGTCGACGTTCTGGCCCCAGTAGCTGTAGGGCCAGCCGTAGAAGGCACCTTCACGCACCGACGTCAGGTAGTCCGGCACCAGGTCGGGGCCCAGTTCATCGCGCTCGTTGACCACCGTCCACAGTTGCCCGGAGCCCGGTTGGATGGTCAGCGCCGTTGGGTTGCGCAGGCCCGTGGCGTAGGGTTTGTGCGCGCCGGTGGCCGCGTCGATCTGCCAGACCATTGCGCGGTCGATTTCCACTTCCATGCCGCGTTCGGTGATGTTGCTGTTGGAACCGATGCCCACATACAGCTGACGCCCGTCCTCACTCACAGCCAACGACTTGGTCCAGTGATGGTTGATCTGCGCCGGCAGGTCGGTAACTTTGACCGGTGGCGCGCTCGCCTTGGTCTGGCCGTCGGCGTAGTCAAAGCGCACCAGTGCGTCCTGGTTGGCCACGTACAGTTTGCCGTCGGCGAATGCCAGTCCGTAGGGAGCGTTGAGGTTGTCGGCAAATACCGTCTTGAGTTCATAGGTGCCGTCACCGTCGGCGTCACGCAGCAGCGTAAGGCGGTTGCCGCCCTTGACCTTGGTGTTGCCCTGGGCCTTGATCACACTGGCGATCACGTCCTTGGGCTTGAGCTTGGCCGCGCTGCCGCCACGGCCTTCGGCCACCAGGATATCGCCGTTGGGCAGCACCAGTGTCTGGCGCGGGATCGCCAGGTCAGTGGCGATGGCGGTCACGCTGTAGCCTTCGGGCACCTTGGGCTTTTGCTCGCCCCACGGCGTGGGCTCGGCAATCTTCATGCTCGGCAACAGGCTGCTTTGTTGCTCGGGCAGTTTGGGGTCCGGGCCGCGCGCCTGGGTCTTGTCTCCTTCGCCGCCACAGGCACTCAGCAACAGGGCGGCGCTGAGCAGGGTCAGTGTGTTGAGTGGTTTCATCGGGCAGCTCCTGAGCGCAGGTTGGTCAAGCCGATCCAGGTGGCGACAATCGCCAGCACGGTGACAATCGCCGACAGCACCAAGCCAGCAGGCATCATGGCGTAGGCATCCTTGGCATGCTGAAAGGCGTTCACCAGCCCTAGCACCCAAGTGCCCAGCAACAGCAGGAAGTACGCCACCGGGCGCCCGCCCTTGTGTTCGGCACGCACCAGGTTGACCAGTGCAAACAGCAGGGCAAAACCACAGAACACCAAGGCTCCTGCGATCAGCCAGGAGGCGAAATTGGCCCATTGAATCTGGTAGGTCTGGCCGTAGGCGATATCACTGAGCAAGGCTCCGAGAAACAACGGGACGGTGCCGGCGAGCAAAGTCCCGTGCAACGGCCCGGGCCTGACGACGGGGTAAGTGGGGAGGGTAGTCATGTCGGTGGCGGCTCCTTATCGTTCTGCACCCTGGACTCAGGGCGCTCTGACTTCGCATAGGAAAGGAGCATGGCGCTTGTAAGAAAGTTCACTGGGAGGGCGTGTCGAGGTGTGTTTCGATCCGGCGTTCCCCTGCATATGCATACGTATCTACACAATTTTGGTGCGACGCTGAACCTGTGGCGAGGGAGCTTGCTCCCGTGACGGCCAGCCAGCCGACATCTATCTACCTGACACCCCACCATCCAACTGTGGGAGCTGGCTTGCCTGCGAAGGCGGCCTGGCAGTCAACACAGTTGGACCGGGTACATATCCGTTATTTAGGTAACGGCCACCTAGGGTTCCGCCCTGACGGCGGCTCACTTTTGAAAAGCGCAAAAGTAAGCAAAACGCTCTTGCCCCACCACTCGGCACCTCGCCTTGGCTCGGTGTGCCAGTAATCCGCCAGTGATTTGGGGGGCCGCCGCCACGCGCCATCCATGGCGCGGGGCGGCTAAACCGGCATCCTTGCCGGTTTACCCCCCAAATCCCTGGCGAATTACGGCCAGCGTGGTTTGATGGGGCGCCTGAGATCAAAAGCAGATCAAGAGCAGATCAAGAGCAGATCAAGAGCGGCTCGCTTCGCATCGTGGTTACCGTTCGTGCCTACAGCCCACAAAGTTATGTAGATACGTTTACCACAGCGGCTATATGACTCATCCTTCCTGGCCCGATATGAGGAATCGCGTTATGCCCACTCTGCATCTGCTCTGCGGCAAGATCGCATCGTGAACACCCAAAAACCTGCAGGCATTGATGTCGACGGCTATATCCTCACCGTTGCCGATGGGCCTATACAACCCGAGTTCCAGCCCCTGCTGACGGACATCTGCGCTACCTTGTCCCGGCCAGAACTGGGGCTGCACGGGATTTACCTGTATGGCAGCATCGCACGGGGCGAAGGTGAGATCGGCCTTTCTGATCTTGACCTTTCCCTGATACTGGTCGAGCCACCGGATGCGCCCGTGCTTGAACAATTGGAGTTGGCCCGACTCGCGTTGGAGCTACGGCATCCCCAAGTCACCAAGATCGACTTTGATATCGGCCACCGCGCCCAGGTGTTGGCGCCCGAGAACCGAAACCGTTGGGGCTTCTGGCTCAAACATCATTGCCGCTGTCTCTGGGGCGAAGACCTGTCGCTGCACTTCGAACCGTTTCGCCCGTCTCGCGCCATCGCCCTGGCGGTCAACGGCGATTTT
This sequence comes from Pseudomonas sp. MF6394, assembly GCF_002018845.1. Taxonomy (NCBI): domain Bacteria; kingdom Pseudomonadati; phylum Pseudomonadota; class Gammaproteobacteria; order Pseudomonadales; family Pseudomonadaceae; genus Pseudomonas; species Pseudomonas sp. MF6394. Next base: position 9,822 of record NZ_MVOJ01000024.1, on the reverse strand, counting down.
GAACAGGCGCTCACGGGGTATCTGGTAGGTATCCAACAGGCCAGCACTGAGCACGTACGCCATCGCTTGCAGCGGGAAGCATCGCGGGCTTTGATCCGCGCCACCCACACCCTGCGAGCGCAAGATGCGCAAACCTGGCCGCAAACCCTGGAAGACTACGTCGGGCTGTTTGTTCAGCATTACCCGACCATGCGCGTGCAAATCGCCTACTTCCTGTTTGAGGCACGCAACCCGAGCGCAGAGGGCGAGGCATTCACGACACGCCTGCGGGCTTTTTTGAGCTGGATGAATTCGGCAGTCATAGAAAGGAATCAAGCTGATGCGTGAACGCAAAGCCGCACGATTACTGGTCATAAACCCTGCACAGCAAGTGTTGCTGTTTCGCTTCGTGCACAAAGAAGGTGCCTTGGCTGGCCAGGATTACTGGGCCACGCCGGGCGGTGGCGTTGAGGCCGGGGAGACCTTTCACAGCGCCGCGATTCGTGAGTTGCGCGAAGAGACTGGGATCACGGTGAGCAGCGTCGGGGAATGTGTAGCAGAGCGCAACGTGACCTTGATGCTACCCTGCGGCGAAACGGTGCTGGCGGTTGAGCGGTACTTCGTTGTGCATGCATCCAGCGACGCGTTATCCAGGGCCGAGTGGACGCAGCAGGAGGCCCAGGTGATGGCGGACCATCGCTGGTGGTCGGCAGAGGCGCTGCGCGCAACGAGCGATACGGTATGGCCGCAGGCGTTATCGCAAATGCTTGAGGATGTCGGGGTGTTTTAACCGCTCAGGCCTGCAAGCGGCCGCCACCGTGCGTTTGCCCTGATGCATGTCTGCTTTGTTAATGACTGGCCAGGATTTCACTCGTCTGGAACACCCTGGCATAGTCCATCGCCAAGTTACTCAGCGACAACGCATGCACATCTTCAGCGGCCCACAGCCGCCCCGATAGATCGGTTTGATCGAAGGTAAAACACGCATCCGCCGCCACGATCACGTCGAACCCCAGGTTGCCTCCCGAGCGTGCGGTGGATTCCACTGAGTTGTTGGTGATGACGCCAACGATCACCAACTGCCGGATCGAGCGCAGGTGCAGCCAGCGCTCCAGGCCCGTGGCGCTGAATGCATCCGGTACATTTTTTTCCACCACATGTTCGTGGGCCAGGGGTTGCAACGCCTCCTGGAACTCGCAGCCAGGTTGGCCTGGCCGGAACACCGAAGCGTCAGAGCGGGAGATATGCCGCACATGAATGATCGGGCGTTGCGCCTGGCGCCAGGCATTGAGCAAGTGCTGTATGTGCAGCTCAGCGTCTGAGTTGTTGCGGCGCCCAAGGGTGGGATCGGCCATGCCTTTTTGCATATCGATGATCAACAGTGCGGCGTTCGTCGCTATCGGTTCCATGACCTGTCCTGGCAGAGGTGAACATTATCTAACTAGTTGGAAGTTAGCACCGATCGGCAGCCCATACGCAAAACCCTGAGACTTCCCGGCGAAACGCTTCATAATGGCGGCCAATTTGTTTAGCTCGTTATTCTGGTGTGCCCGCATGGAAATTAAGGTCAACTTTCTCGACAACCTTCGGCTTGAAGCCAAGTTCGATGACTTCACGGTCATTGCCGACCAGCCCATTCGCTACAAGGGCGATGGGTCGGCACCGGGGCCATTCGACTACTTCCTGGCTTCGTCGGCGTTGTGTGCGGCGTACTTTGTGAAGTTGTACTGCCAGACGCGCAATATTCCCACCGAGAATATTCGCCTGTCGCAGAACAACATCGTCGACCCGGAAAACCGCTACAACCAGATTTTCAAGATCCAGGTCGAGTTGCCCGCGGACATCTCCGACAAGGACCGCCAAGGCATCCTGCGTTCCATCGACCGCTGTACCGTGAAAAAAGTGGTGCAGGCCGGGCCGGAATTCGTGATTGAGGAAGTCGAGAACCTCGACGCCGATGCCCAGGCGCTGTTGATGCCCAATTCCACGTCCGAGGCGGGCACCTACATTGTCGGCAAGGACCTGCCGCTGGAGCAGACCATCGCCAACATGTCGGCGATTCTCGCCGGCCTGGGCATGAAGATCGAGATCGCTTCGTGGCGCAATATCGTGCCCAACGTGTGGTCGCTGCATATCCGCGACGCCCATTCGCCGATGTGCTTTACCAACGGCAAGGGTGCGACAAAAGAAGGCGCGCTGGCGTCGGCGCTGGGCGAGTTCATCGAGCGCCTGAACTGCAACTTTTTCTACAACGACCAGTTCTGGGGCGAGGACCTGGCCAACGCGCCGTTCGTGCATTACCCGGACGAGCGTTGGTTCCAGCCGGGCCCCAACGATGAGCTGCCGAGTGAAATCCTCGATGCCTACTGCCTGAAAGTCTACAACCGCGACGGCGAGCTGCGCGGTTCGCACCTGTTCGACACCAACTCCGGCAACGAGGCCCGTGGGATTGTCTCGCTGCCGTTCGTGCGCCAGTCCGATGGCGAGGTGGTGTATTTCCCGTCCAACCTGATCGAAAACCTCTACCTGAGCAACGGCATGAGCGCCGGCAATACCTTGGCCGAAGCCCAGGTGCAGTGCCTGTCGGAGATTTTCGAGCGGGCGGTGAAGCGCGAAATCATCGAAGGCGAATTTGCGCTGCCGGACGTACCGGCCGACGTGCTGGCCAAGTACCCGGGCATCCTGGCGGGCATCGAAGGCCTGGAGGCCCAGGGCTTTCCGGTGCTGGTCAAGGATGCGTCCCTGGGCGGTGAGTTCCCGGTGATGTGCGTGACCTTGATGAACCCGCGCACCGGTGGCGTGTTCGCTTCGTTCGGCGCGCACCCTAGCCTGGAAGTCGCGCTGGAACGCAGCCTCACCGAGCTGCTGCAAGGCCGCAGCTTCGAAGGCTTGAACGACCTGCCGCAGCCGACCTTCGAAGGCCAGGCGGTCACCGAGCCGAACAACTTCGTCGAGCACTTTATCGATTCCAGCGGCGTGGTGTCGTGGCGCTTCTTCAGTGCCCAGTCCGATTATGAATTCGTCGAGTGGGACTTCTCTGGCCAGGGCGAAGACTCCAACGCCCAGGAGGCCGCCACGCTGTTCGGCATCCTCGAAGGCATGGGCAAAGAGTCGTACATGGCGGTGTATGAGCACCTGGGCGCTACCGCCTGCCGGATCCTGGTGCCGGATTACTCGGAAATCTACCCGGTGGACGACCTGATCTGGGACAACACCAACAAGGCGCTGTTTTTCCGCGAAGACATCCTTAACCTGCACCGCCTCAACGAGGAAGAGTTGCAGGCGTTGGTCGAGCGCCTGATAGAAAGCGAGCTGGACGACTACACCGATATCACCACGCTGATCGGCATCGAGTTCGATGACAACACGGCGTGGGGCCAACTGACCATCCTGGAGCTCAAGCTGCTGATCTTCCTGGCCTTGCAGCAGTATGAAGAGGCCAAGGAGTGCGTGGAGATGTTCCTGCAGTACAACGACAACACGGTTGAGCGCGGCCTGTTTTACCAGGCGATGAACGCGGTGCTGGAGATGGAGTTGGATGACGACTTGGAACTGGCTGACTACGAGGCCAACTTCCGGCGCATGTTCGGTAATGAGCGCATGGACGCGGTGATCGGTTCGGTCAACGGCAGCGTGCGGTTTTACGGGCTGACGCCCACCAGCATGAAGCTGGAAGGCTTGGACCGGCATTTGCGCCTGATTGACAGCTACAAGAAGCTGCATGCGGCGCGGGCCAATATCACCCAAGGCTGAACGTTGTAGGAGCGAGCTTGCTCGCGAAAAACGTCAACGATAACGCGGGATGTCTGGATGCCCGTGTTGTCTTTGCGTTCTTCGCGAGCAAGCTCGCTCCTACAGGTATGTCGGCGTTAGATGTGGGCCAAGGCCTGCGCCAGGTCGGCGCGCAAATCCTCCACATCTTCAACCCCCACCGACAACCGCACCAGCCCATCGCCAATGCCCAATTGCGCGCGCGTCGCCGCCGGGATGCTGGCATGGGTCATGATTGCCGGGTGTTCGATCAGGCTTTCCACGCCCCCCAGGCTCTCGGCCAGGGCGAAGATCTTCACGTTTTCCAGAAAGCGTGTCGCGCCGGCCAGGTCGCTGTTCAAGTCCACTGAAATCATCCCGCCAAACCCGCGCATCTGCTGTTTCGCCAGGTCGTGCTGTGGGTGGGATTCCAAGCCCGGGTAGTGAACCCGCGACACTTGCGGCTGTTGTTCCAGCCAGGTGGCCAGGTCCAGGGCATTGCTGCAATGGCGCTCCATGCGCAGCGCCAGGGTTTTTACCCCGCGCAGGGTCAGGAAGGCATCGAACGGCCCGGCGATGGCGCCGATGGAGTTTTGCAGGAAGCCCAGTCGTTCAGCCAAGTCAGGGTTGTCGCCGACGATGGCGATACCACCGATTACATCGGAATGCCCATTGAGGTATTTGGTGCTGGAGTGCACCACGATGTCGAAGCCCAGCTCCAGCGGGCGCTGGATCCAGGGGCTGGCAAAGGTGTTGTCGGCCACGCAGGTAATCCCGCGGGCACGGCAGATGCGGGCGACTGCGCGCAGGTCGGTCAGGCTCAGCAGCGGGTTGCTTGGGGTTTCGACCCAGACCATGCGCGTGTCGTCCTGCAATGACGCTTCAAAGGCTGGCACGTCGCTGAGGTCGACATAGCTGAAGCGGTGCCCGGCACTGCGCTGGCGCACCTTGTCGAACAGCCGGAAGGTGCCGCCGTACAGGTCATTGCCCGAGACAATATGCGCGCCAGCATCCAGCAGTTCCAACACAGTGGAGATCGCCGCCAGCCCTGAGGCAAACGCAAACGCCTGGCTGCCGCCTTCAAGGTCGGCCACGCAGCGTTCCAGGGCAAAACGCGTGGGGTTATGGGAGCGGCCATAGTCAAAGCCCTTGTGCACGCCGGGGCTGTCTTGCAGGTAGGTGGAGTTGGCGTAGATCGGCGGCATCAGCGCGCCCGTGGTCGGGTCGGGTGACTGCCCGGCGTGGATCACACGGGTGGCAAACGCGCTTTTATCGGGCTGGCTCATGCAAGGGATCTCCGTAGGTGGTTAAGCAGGTCGACGCGGGTGATCAGGCCATGAAAGCCTGCGGCGTCGGCAATGATGGCGACCAGGCCGCGATCCAGCTCGGCCTGCAGTTCGGCCAGGCTGGCGCTGGGGGCCAGGGTGTGCAGGGTGTTGGTCATGGCGCTGGCGACGGTCATGGAAAAGTCGGCGGCGTCGTGGTGCAGGCCCAGCAGGATGTCGGACTCGTCGATCACGCCCACCAGGGTCTGGCCATCGACCAGCACCGGCAGTTGCGACACGTCCGCCAGGCGCATGCGCTGGAAGGCGGTGAGCAGGGTGTCGTCGGGGCTCACGCTGATCACCCGGCCGTCTTCGAAGCGGCGGGCGATCAGGTCACGCAGGTCGCCGTAGTGCTTGTACTGCAACAGGCCGGCGTCGTTCATCCACTGGTCGTTGTAAACCTTGGACAGATAACGCGTACCGGTGTCGCAGACAAAGGTCACCACGCGCTTGGGCTCGGTTTGCTCGCGGCAGTAGCGCAGGGCAGCGGCGAGCAGGGTGCCGGTGGATGAGCCGCCGAGGATGCCTTCGGCCTTGAGCAGTTGGCGGGCGTGGTCGAAGCTGTCTGCATCGCTGATGGAGTAGGCGTGGCGCACGCTGGACAGGTCGGCGATCGAGGGAATGAAGTCCTCGCCGATGCCTTCCACCGCCCAGGAACCGGGGGTTTCCAGCGTACGGCTGCGGCTGTATTCGGCCATCACCGAACCGACCGGGTCGGCCAGCACCATGGCCAGTTCGGGTTGCACGCGCTTGAAGAAACGCGTCAAACCGGTGAGGGTACCGGCCGAGCCAACGCCCACCACAATCGCGTCCACATCGTGCTGGGTCTGCGCCCAGATCTCCGGCGCGGTACTGGTCTCGTGGGCCAACGGGTTGGCCGGGTTGTTGAACTGGTCGGCGAAGAACGAGCCCGGAATATCCTTGGCCAGGCGCGCTGCCACGTCCTGGTAATACTCCGGATGGCCCTTGCCCACATCGGAACGGGTGATATGCACCTCGGCGCCCATGGCCTTGAGGTGCAGCACCTTTTCCGTGGACATCTTGTCGGGCACCACCAACACCACCCGGTAACCCTTGGCCCGGCCCACCAGCGCCAGGCCCAGACCGGTATTGCCGGCGGTGGCTTCAATGATGGTACCGCCCGGGCGCAAGCGACCGTCGCGTTCAGCGGCGTCGATCATCGCCAGGCCAACGCGGTCCTTGATGGAACCGCCGGGGTTTTGCGATTCCAGTTTGAGAAACAGCGTGCAGGGGCCGGTATCGAAGCGGCTGACTTTGACCAGCGGGGTGTTGCCGATTAGCTCAAGTACGGCAGGGCGTGAAGGCGTGGGCATGTCGTCTCCTGGTTACGGGATGGGCGTAGGGCGAGGGACAGCAAAAAAACAGCATGGCTTGGAACATAGGCCGGTATCGCCGGTGTCGCAACCGGGCGTCCGTTGGATGACTTTTTTTGCCGCATGGGGGGAGGGCGCGCAATCAAACGGTGGGAGCGGGCTTGCTCGCGAAGGCGGCCTGACAGCCAACGCTTATCTAGCTGACGCCCCGCGATCCAAATGTGGGAGCTGGCTTGCCTGCGAAGGCGGCCTGACAGCCGACCGGGATCTGAGATCAGACTGAGTATATATCCGTTATGTAGGTAACGGCCACTTAGGGTTCCGCCCTGACGGCGGCTCACTTTTGAAAAGCGCAAAAGTAAGCAAAACGCTCTTGCCCCACCACTCGGCACCTCGCTTGGGCTCGGTGTGCCCGTAATCCGCCAGTGATTTGACGGGCCGCCGCCACGCGCCATCCATGGCGCGGGGCGGCTAAACCGGCATCCCTGCCGGTTTACCCCCCAAATCACTGTCGAATTCCGGCCAGCGTGGTTTGACGGGGCGCCTAAGATCAAAAGCAGATCAAGAGCGACTCGCTTCGCATCGTGGTTACCGTTGAGAGCTGCAGAGTTATGTAGATACCTATGCCTTCATGTGGGAGCGGGCTTGCTCGCGAAAGCGGTGGGTCAGTTCTCACATGTGCTAGCGGATACATCGCCTTCGCGAGCAAGCCCGCTCCCACAGTTCAGTTCCCGGCAATGGCGGCTTCGATGGTCGCGATGTCGATTTTGGTCATGGTCAACATCGCCTCAAACGCTCGCTTGGCGACGGCAGGATCTTTACTGGTCACCGCATCGACCAACACCCTCGGTGAGATCTGCCACGACAGCCCCCACTTGTCCTTGCACCAACCGCAAGCGCTTGCCTGCCCACCGTTGTCGATGATGGCATGCCACAAGCGGTCGGTTTCCTCCTGGTCATCCGTGGAGACCTGAAAGGAAAACGCCTCACTGTGCTTGAACATGGGGCCGCCATTGAGGCCCACGCAGGGGATACCCAGTACGGTGAATTCCACGGTCAACTCATCACCCTGCTTGCCGGATGGGTAGTCGCCAGGCGCACGGTGTACGGCGTTTACTGCGCTGTCGGGGAAGGTGTTGGCGTAGAAGGTCGCTGCCTCCAGGGCATCGCCGTTGTACCAGAGGCAGATCGTATTCTTGTTGTTCATCGCAAGGCTCCTCGGGTTGGAAGGTGCATGAAGTCTAGACTAACAACCTGCGATGCTGCTCAGGCTTGCACCGCCTCTCTGCCAGAGCGTGAGTCGGCCCGCCGCGCACGCCAGCCCAACCCCAGCACCATCAACAAACCCAGCCCAGCCATGATCGCGCCTGCCAGTGAAATGGCCGGATAGCCCAGCCCCGCGTTGATCACTGCCCCTCCCAACGCCGCACCAATCGCATTACCAAAATTGAACGCACCGATGTTCATCGCCGAAGCCAGGTTAGGCGCATCCTTTGCTGCCTCCATCACCCGCATCTGCAACGGCGGCACCAGGGCAAAGCTGGCAGCGCCCCACAGCAGGATCGACAGCGCAGCGGGCAGCGGCCATTGCATGAGCACCGAGAAGGCCAACAGCACGGCAATCAACACCACCAGCGAGATGATCAAGGTGCGGTCCACCGAGCGGTCCGCAGATTTGCCACCCCACACATTGCCCAGGGTGAGCCCGACTCCGAACAGCACCAGCATCCCGGTGACGAAGTTGGTCGAAGCGTGGGTGACGTCGCGCAGAATCGGCGCGATGTAGGTGAATACCGTAAACATCGCACTCGAGCCCACCACGGTCAGCGCCAACGCGGCCAGCACCGGCCCGCGGCCCAGCACACGGATTTCCGCCATCAGCCCGCCACCCTTGGGCGCGGGAGTATTGGGCAATGCCCACCACAGCGCCGCCATGACCACCGCGCCGAGCCCACTGATGCCCCAGAACGCGGTACGCCAACCAAAGTTCTCGCCAAACCAGGTCGCCAGGGGCACGCCGCCAATGGTTGCCAGGGTCAGCCCCATAAACATCGCCGCCACAGCCCCCGCGCGCTTCTCGGGCGCCACCAGGCTTGCGGCCACGATCGAGCCAATCCCAAAGAACGCCCCGTGATTGAGCGACGTCACCAGCCTGGCGATCATCAGCGTCTGGTAGTTGCTGGCCAACGCCGACAGCAAATTACCCAGGGTAAAAATCGCCATCAGCCCAATCAGCAAATAGCGGCGGGGCACCCTGGCCGTCGCCAGGGTCATGATCGGCGCGCCAATCAACACGCCCATGGCGTAGGCGCTCACCAACAGCCCCGCAGCGGGAATGGAGACATCAAGATCAGCGGCGATACCGGGCAACATGCCCATAGGGGCAAACTCTGTGACCCCGATGCCAAAGGCACCGACGGACAATGCTACAAGGGGTGGATTGATACGCATGGGTGACTCCTTATCTGTGACTCAAATGCTACAATCCTGCCTTTTGCAGCAGTAGCCCTTGGTTGGGAACTACAGCTTTGCGCAGGAGGCACAAATGGACATCGGCGGGCGGTCGGGAGAGATGGAAGTGTTCACCATGGTCGCCGAGCACGGCAGCCTGTCGGGTGCGGCAAGGGCCTTGGGGCTGACCCCATCGGCCATCAGCCGCATCATCACCCGCACCGAACAGCGCATCGGCACCCGCCTGCTACTGCGCACCACCCGCGCCATCACCTTCACCGCTGAAGGCGAAGCCTACCTGCGCGGCGCCCGGCGCATCCTCGCCGACATGGCCGAAGTCGAAGACGCCATCACCGACCAGGGCGCGCCCCGCGGACGCCTGCGTGTCAGCGCCGCACTGGCCCACGGCCGCATGACCATCGTCCCCCTGATCGCCGCCTTCAGTGCCCGCTATCCCGCTATCGTCGTCGACCTGATGCTCGGCGACGAAGTCGTAGACATCCTCGGCGGCCAGGCCGACGTCGCCATCCGCTTCGGCCCCCTCGCCGACAGCCCCCTGACTGCTCGCCTTATCGGCTCTACCAGGCAGGTTATCGTCGCCTCGCCGGAGTACCTGGCACGGCATGGCACTCCCGTGACGCCGCAGGATTTATTGCAGCACAACTGCCTGCGCTTCAACTTCCGCAGGGCAGCGCCGGATTGGCCGTTTCGGGTGGAGGGGCGGGAGTTTTCGTTGAAGGTGGCGGGGACGATTGAGGGCAATAGTGGTGAGGCATTGGCGCAGTTAGCGAAGCTGGGGGCGGGGGTGGCGAGGATTGGGGCGTTTAGTGTGGTGGAGGAGGTGAGGCAGGGGGAGTTGGTGGTGCTGCTGGAGGAGTTTAATCCTGGGGATGTGGAGCCGATTCATGCGGTGTTTGTAGGGGGAGGGGCGATGCCGGCGCGGGTTAGGGCGTTTGTGGATTTTTTGGTGGAGAGGTGTGGGG
>NZ_MVOJ01000023.1:0-111960 GCF_002018845.1 Pseudomonas sp. MF6394 | reverse complement strand
TTCGTCGGCAGCGTCAGATGTGTATGGGGCTTGGGTTCTGATTCAGGCTTGGGTTTAGGCTCGGGCTTGGGGTCTGATTCGGGCTCAGGCTCGGGTTTTGGGGCAGCCTGCGTCAGGATGTCGTCTAGCTTTATAGGCCTTTTGCTTAGAATCACTAGTGCGGAATCAAGCTTGCCGTTCACGTCGAGAACCAGTTTGTGCATCTTGGCGTCTTTATCGTAACTCAGCGTTAGCTCGCCTTTGCGACCGGTCAGTGCGTTCACCAGCGTTGGCTTTTCAATGCCGGCTTCCTTGAGAACCCTGGACAGGTCGATCTTGTCGACACCGCTGGTAAAGTCTTCAAGTCTGTCCGGGTTCGCCGGGCTGGAGTCGCTGGCTTTGTTATAAACAAAGGTATCAGCACCCCCGCCGCCTATCAGTGTGTCTCCACCGGCCCCGCCGGTTAGTCTGTTATTGACCTGGTTGCCGGTCAGTACGTCATGCCCTGAGCCACCGATGGCATTCTCCACCACAACGCCCTTGGCGATGGAGACGTTGCTCACACGGCCGCCTACATCCGAGAGTGTCTCGGCGTTCAAATTGATCTTTTGGTTCTGCTTGAAACCGGAAAAGTCCAAGGTATCTTCACCACCGTTGTCCCAGACACAAAAGTTGGTCAGTTCGTCGGCGGAGGTCAAGGTGTAATGATCACGCTCAGTGTTTGAATTGAAGCCATAAGTTGTATTGCCTTTTCGGGTTTCATAGTTGGGCGTGTATAAACGATGGGCGGCTGCAATGTCATGCATCGCGGGGGTCAAGTTACTATCAGAAATACTGACGCCACGTTCGTCCGCGGGACGCCACCATTTGTTTCTGTAACTCATGGCCGTATGGGTTTTATTGTTTTCTGGATAATTTTCGGTTGGATGGCCTAAGCCCAGACTATGACCGAGCTCATGGATCATGGAAGAATGCGCAGGCAAATTTTTGTTGCCGACGCCGATGCCAATGATGGCACTTTTCCCATCGCCTGGCCTGCCGGCATGTCCACCCACACCGTCACTGGCATGAAGTACAAAAAAAGCATCAGCGTCCTTGGCATTTTCGGTGAACTTGACCTTGACCACGTCTTCCCAAGCCTGCATCGCGCGCTTGAAGGCTTTTTTCCTGGCCTGGCTGAACTCAAATGCACCACCGTTTTTAAGCCAGGCGGTGTCCGGGTCGGATGAGTTGAAAAACTTATATGAGACGGTTATTTGTCCGTCGCCATTGTTGTCCTTTAATTTGAAGTTTTCCCGGGTAAGGTCATGAGCAACTTTGTCCGATAGCGAAACGGCGGATGGGTCGGCTGTTGGCGTGTTGATCGAGAGGGGGTGAATTTGATGTCCGACGTGTACAGGATGTTGGTTTTTGATAAGTGACATGAATGTGTTCCGAATGTTGCATTGGGTTGAGATGCAGAACGCTTTTAAGTTTCTGTCGTGGCGTAAAGTGGCTTATTTGTTGGCGTAAGACCAGAGGGTATTTATTGCGGCGTGTAATGGTAAGTAAGGGGCGTACTTAAGGTGTGAGTTGTCTGTGTGCGAGTGTGTGAAGTATTGCGTGTGTTGGTGGGGAGGTGATTATTTGAAGTTGGGAAAAATTACTGTTTGAAGTGCGACTCAGCCAATGGGTGCTTGTCTTGGGGAAAGGCTGTCGCCCCTTTCCCCGTGAACGTTCTTATCAATGTATTTAAAGCTCGCCAACCTTGACCCAGCGTTCTTCCTGAGCCGCCACTCGAATCGCCGTCGCCAACCGCTCCACCTCCCACGCCGCCTCAAAGTCCGTGCCCTGCGCCCCGTGGCCGGCCAGGGCCATGATCAACTCGTGCACTTCCAACGTCTTCAACTCGTTATAGCCCAATTGATGCCCCGCGGCCGGGCTGAAGGCCGCATAGCCGGGCAGGGCAGGGCCAGCCAGCAGGCGCTGGAAACCGTCCTGGCCGATGCGGCACAGGCGCAGTTCATTCAAGCGTTCCTGGTCAAACGCCAGCGTGCCTAGGGTACCGCTGATCTCGAAACTCAGATGGTTCTTGTAGCCGTGCTTGAGCCAACTGCTGCTCACCGTGCCACGGGCGCCGTTGGCAAAGCGCAACAGGGCGTGCGCCTGGTCATCCACGGCAATGGTTTTTGAGGTCGGGCTGCCGGCGGTGGCGGGGCGCTGGCTGTGTACGGTCTGGGTATCGGCACACACATGGGTTACCTCGCCCACCAGATAGCGGGCCATCGACAGCAAATGGCTGCCCAGGTCGGCCAGGGCGCCGCCAGCATGCTCCACTTCGCAGCGCCACGACCAAGGGGAAGCCGGGTCGGCCATGAAGTCTTCGCTGAACTCACCTTGAAAACTGATGATCTGGCCCAATTCGCCCCGGGCAATCATCTGCCGCGCCAGCACGATCATCGGATTGTGCTGGTAGTTGTAGCCGACCCGAGTCACCACCCCGGCGGTATGGGCGGCGCGGCGCATGGCATCGGCTTGTTCAAGGCTGACGGCCAGGGGCTTTTCGCAATACACGGCTTTACCCGCCGCTATTGCGGCCATGGCCATGGGGTAATGCAAATGGTTGGGGGTGGTGATGGCTACGACGTCGACCTTGGGATCGTTGACCAGCGCTTGCCAGTCACCATGGGCCTGGGCAAACCCCCAGGCGCTGGCGCAACGCTGGGCGCGCTCGGTGTCGGCATCGGCCAGGGCGGCCAGCTTGAGGTGCACCGGCAGTTCAAATACCGCCCGCGCGTTATTGAACGCCAGCGCGTGGGCGCGGCCCATGAAGCCTGTGCCGATCAAGCCGATTCCGAGTTCACGCATCGTCGTGGTCCTTTGGATTATTGTTTTCAGGAAGTCTATTAATGGAATAAATATTCCCTAAATTCAATAGATGGAATAAAAATTCATTGTGCCTGATCGCTCACCACTTGATCAGCGGCCGTTCGACTTTTGTGCGACTCCAACCATTTTTGTACATGCAGTCCTTGATCAACGTTTCGCGAGGCAGCCGGTTTTTATCCGTATAGCTGTACTCGGTGTCGGTCTGTTCATTCTTTTTCTTGCAGGTGCTGTCGTCACTCGAGCAGGTTGAGCGTTTGGACGTGGCCGACGCCCTCACGTTATTGGGGGGCAGTGCCCGTAGGGCATCCGCTTCACACGCTGCTTGCTGATGCTTGCGTTGCTCGCGGGAGGCATCGGCCTTGACCCACGTTCGATCGTAGGTCGTACAGGAAACCAGAAGCAGGCAAGACACTAATAGGGTTAGGGCAGGGGGGGTCATGGCTGGCGCGTCCTTATGGCAAGGTTTGAGCGCCGATTGTGGTTCAGCTTGCAAAGGGCCAGCCAGTAAGCCGTTTCCGAATAGGCCCGTCGAAATTTCCGATATCGCACGTTAAAACGCCATCATTGCGCCGAATGCTCGGCTATTCACCCTTCGCTTTGCAGCCATCAGTTAACAAAAGATAACGTAGCGCCGATTGTCAGACGATTCCAAAGCCCGATAGGATGGCCCCTGCTTCCTCCAGGCGCTCTAGATTGCAGGTTTCAAGGTCCTGGCAGAGAAGACGACCTAACAATAATAAATGGGAGAAAGGTCTATGAGTGAGCCTGTCATGGGTTGGGTTGTTTGCCGCCCACGCGCCGCACGCAGGGTTGCGTTGCTGGCCACAGCGCTCTCGCTGCTTGCTGGCAGCGTATTGTCGCTGCCGGTGCTGGCCGCCAGCGATACCCCCGCCGCCGCAGTCTTTGCGATTGAATCCCCCAAGGCCGCCAAAGGCTTGATGATCGACGTGGTTCACGCGGGCAAGCGCCTGGTGGCGGTCGGTGATCGCGGGCATATCCTTTATTCCGATGACCAGGGCAACACCTGGGCCCAAGCCAAAGTACCCACCCGGCAACTGCTCACGGCGGTGTTTTTCGTTGATGATCAGCACGGTTGGGCCGTCGGCCATGATGCGCAGATTCTTGCCAGTACCGATGGCGGCGCCACGTGGACCCAGCAATATCAAGACCTCAAACGCGAAGCGCCGTTGCTCGATGTGTGGTTCAACGACGCCAACCACGGCCTGGCCGTGGGCGCCTACGGTGCGCTGATCGAAACCACCGACGGCGGCAAAACCTGGAACGATGTCAGCGAGCGTCTCGACAACGAAGACCAGTACCACCTCAACGCCATCGCCCAGATCAAGGGCGCCGGCCTGTTTATCGTCGGTGAGCAAGGCAGCATGTTTCGCTCCAGCGATGACGGCCAGACCTGGGAGAAACTCGAAGGCCCTTACGAGGGTTCACTGTTTGGCGTGATCAGCACCGCACAGCCACAGACCCTGCTGGCGTATGGTTTGCGCGGCAACCTCTACCGTTCCACCGACTTTGGCAGCACCTGGGAGCAGGTCCAATTGAACGCGGCGCGTGGTGCGTTGGAGTTTGGCCTGTCGGGGGCGACCTTGCTGGAGGACGGCTCCATCGTTGTGGTCGGCAACGGCGGCAGCGTCGTGGTCAGCCATGACGACGGCCAGACTTTCAGTGTGTTCAATCGCCCAGACCGCATTTCACTCTCGGCGGTCACGGCGGCAGGCAATGGCAATTTGATCCTCGCGGGGCAGGGTGGCGTGCGGGTTGCCACTTCGGCCGGCGCAGAGCTCTCAAAATAATAAGAAGGCGGGGATTCAATGAGCAGTCATCACAACGATAAAGCGACCTTTCTTGAGCGTCTGATCTTCAATAATCGCCCGGCGGTGATCGTCATCTGCCTGCTGGTGAGCCTCTTCCTGTTCTGGCAGGCGACCCTGATTCGCCCGTCCACCAGCTTTGAAAAGATGATCCCGCTCAAGCACCCCTTCATCGAAAAAATGATGGAGCACCGCAACGATTTGGCCAACCTGGGCAACACCGTGCGAATTTCGGTGGAGGCCAAGGACGGCGACATCTTCACTAAGGAATACATGGAGACCCTGCGCCAGATCCATGACGAGGTGTTCTACATCTCCGGTGTGGACCGCTCGGGCCTCAAGTCGCTGTGGAGTCCCAGCGTGCGCTGGACTGAAGTGACCGAAGAAGGGTTTGCCGGCGGGGAGGTCATCCCGCAGAGCTACAACGGCTCGCCGCAAAGCCTCGACCAGTTGCGCAATAACGTGCTCAAGTCCGGCCAGGTCGGGCGGCTGGTGGCCAATGACTTCAAGTCGAGCATCGTTGATATCCCGCTGTTGGAGTCCTACCCGGACCCGCAAGACCAGGGCAAGTTGCTGGCCCTGGACTATCGCAAGTTCTCCCATGAACTTGAAGACAAGATCCGCGACAAGTTCGAAACCCAGAACCCCAACGTCAAGATTCATATTGTCGGCTTTGCCAAAAAGGTTGGCGACCTGATCGACGGCCTGGTGATGGTGGTGCTGTTCTTCGGCGTTGCGTTTGTCATCACCCTGGTTCTGCTGTTGTGGTTCACCAATTGCCTGCGCAGCACCATTGCGGTGTTGAGTACGACATTGGTGGCGGTGGTCTGGCAACTCGGGTTGATGCACTTTTTCGGTTTCGGGCTGGACCCGTATTCCATGCTGGTGCCGTTCCTGATCTTCGCCATCGGCATTTCCCATGGGGTGCAGAAGATCAACGGCATTGCCCTGCAATCCAGCGAGGCAGACAACGCCCTGACCGCCGCGCGGCGTACCTTCCGGCAACTGTTCCTGCCGGGGATGATCGCCATTCTGGCGGATGCGGTAGGCTTCATCACGCTGCTGATCATCGACATTGGCGTGATCCGCGAACTGGCCATCGGCGCGTCCATCGGCGTGGCGGTCATTGTGTTCACTAACCTGATCCTGCTACCGGTCGCGATTTCCTACGTGGGCATCAGCAAGCGCGCCATCGCCAAGAGCAAGAAAGACGCGAACCGCGAACATAGCTTCTGGCGCCTGCTGTCCAAATTCGCCAGCCCGAAAGTCGCGCCGGTTTCGGTGTTCCTGGCCCTGATCGCCTTTGGTGGGGGCCTCTGGTACAGCCAGAACCTGAAGATCGGCGACCTGGACCAAGGCGCACCGGAACTGCGCCCGGACTCGCGCTACAACAAGGACAACAACTTCATCATCAGCAATTACTCCACCAGTTCCGACGTGCTGGTGGTGATGGTCAAGACCAAGGCCGAAGGCTGCTCGCGGTATGAAGCCATGGCGCCCATCGACCAGTTGATGTGGAAGATGCAGAACACCGAGGGCGTGCAGTCGGCGATCTCGTTGGTGACCGTGTCCAAGCAAATGATCAAGGGCATGAACGAGGGCAACCTGAAATGGGAAACTCTGTCGCGTAACCCGGATGTGCTGAACAACTCCATCGCCCGTGCCGATGGCTTGTACAACAACAATTGCTCCCTGGCGCCAGTGCTGGTGTTCCTCAACGACCACAAGGCCGAAACCCTCGACCGCGCCGTGCATGCGGTGCAGGACTTCGCCAAGGAAAACAACAAGGACGGCCTGGAATTCATCCTCGCCGCGGGTAATGCCGGGATCGAAGCGGCCACCAATGAGGTGATCAAGGAGTCGGAGCTGATCATTCTGATCCTCGTGTACCTGTGTGTAGCGACCATGTGCATGATCACCTTCCGTTCCTGGGCAGCGACCCTGTGCATCGTGCTGCCGCTGGTGCTGACCTCGGTACTGGGTAACGCGTTGATGGCGTTCATGGGCATTGGCGTCAAGGTCGCAACCTTGCCGGTGGTGGCCTTGGGTGTGGGCATTGGCGTGGACTACGGCATCTACATTTACAGCCGCCTGGAAAGCTTCCTGCGTGCCGGCCTGCCGTTGCAAGAGGCGTATTACCAGACGCTGAAATCCACCGGTAAAGCCGTGCTGTTCACCGGCCTGTGCCTGGCCATCGGCGTGTGCACCTGGATCTTCTCGGCCATCAAGTTCCAGGCTGACATGGGCCTGATGCTGACCTTCATGCTGCTGTGGAACATGTTCGGCGCGCTGTGGCTGTTGCCGGCGCTGGCGCGGTTCCTGATCAAACCCGAGAAGCTGGCGGGGCAGAAGGGCAACTCATTGTTCGCGCATTAAGCCTGGGTAGAAGAACAAAAAGCCGCACACTGTGCGGCTTTTTTTGTTGGGCCTCGGGCCCAGGCTTTCACAATTTCAAGAACAGCTTTTCAGCCAGCGGCTTGGTGATAGCGGCCCTGATGAGTTTCTCAACGACCCCGTTGTTTCCGGCTTCCTCAATCAGCATCTTTTGAGTCTTGATGCGTTGCAGCGGTGTTTTCAGGTGCGCCGCCCTAAAGTCATCACGTGCCCAGCCTTTTTTCGGATAGTGGAAGTGGGCATACCACAACGCATCGATTTTGTTTTTCTTGCGCACCACATACTCGGTGAAGACATCGCCACTTCTGGTCGGGATGTCGCGCCGTACCAGGTTGATATCGACAAAACCGTGACGCCACAGGTAATCGACGTTTTCCGCCGTGGGCGTCTGTACCAGATAGCCATCGGCGGTATGCTGGCGGGCCTTTTGCAACATTTGCTCGGCCGCTGCTCGCCAGCGCGCCACCCATTCGGCGGTTTCCGGCTTGTTGCCGTGGGCGGCTTGCGCCTGTTGCGCCTTCTCGAAAAGCAGGTTGGCCTGGGCTTCGAGCATGTCGTTCCAGTCGCGGGGGCTGACAGTGTCTCGCCACAGCGGGTCATCGAGTTTCTTTTTCTGAAAGAGGATGGTTTTTTCTATCTTCGGCACGCCGTCGATGAGGTTTTGCGCCTCATTCTTATACGTGGACCAGGACTTGGGCGGTGAGGCTGGGCGAGGTGCTGTGGGCTGTCCCTGGACGATTTTCACCCAGCCGCGTTCCCCAGGGTGTTCGCTGTAGCTGGCAATGGGTTGCCCGCTCCTTGGGTCGACCACGTCGATGATATCGACGGTCCGGCCCGGCTCCGAAGGGCGCAATGTGCCGATAAATGTTTCCTGGTGCTCGGTCCTGAACACGCGTTGATTCTGCGGTTTCGCCCTTTGGTTGGTGCGCGCGGGCGCGGCAGGAAGCAGAAACTGCTCTTCTTTGACCACCTGGACCAGTTCGGTTTCGGCCTGAGTGATGAACTCATTGAGCAATTCGTTGAAGCGGTGGTGGTACTCGACCCGAAAAAACTCTGGGCGCTGCTCTTGCATCAGTCGACTGTCGTTCAGCACTTGTTTGAACTTGGTAATAATGGTGATCAATGCGGCATGGCGCTCCTCAAGGGTGTAGTCGTGGTATTGGCGAAGATCCTCATAGGTCAATATCTCGGTTTTCAGGTTTTCTGTCATCAAGCGGTTCATCTGCAAATACACGGCTTCATCGGGGCGACGTGCAGCCCGTGTGGTGGTCAATTGCTGGAGGTACAACAATCTGTTCAGTTGTGGTATGAGTCGCAGGGTGTTCATGGACACCGGATACCGTTGCTTGAGAAAGTCCTCGGCGGCCTTGTGGCCAAAAGGCGAGTCGTTCCTCCAGCTTTCGAATATGGCACTCATGGTTTTTCGCAGTGCCAACAGGTGCTCTGTGTCTTGATAGCCTATTTTGTACGCTTCCATCATTTCGTTATAGGACGCCTCTAAACCGTTATTGGATCTGTCGGTCAGTTCAACCAATGAGGCGCCATTCACACCATATTTCAGCGTGTCGCTGGCCAAACGCACGTATACAGTATCTATCTCGATCAGCGCGCTTAGAGTCTGCTGATATTCCAGTGAGCGGTTCTCTTTGAACTCGGATAAATCGTCAATGCCGCCGATCTTTTTCGGCGCCAAGGTTTCGATGTTGTGCTCGCTGGCCGCTATCAGTGACTGCGTCAACGGCCTGAGGTTTTCAAGTTGTTGGGCCAGGTCGGCCCTGAGTGCGTCGGCGACCTGCCGCTGATTGGAGTAGGTCCCCGCGAAACGCCCAGCAGATGCTTCATTGGTTGCCAGGCTGCGCAGCGTCTTGAGTTTTTTTCGTGCTTGTTCGTACTCGGCAAGGGTGTTGCGGATTTTTTCCATGCTGCCAGCATGTTCTTTTGAAATCTTGCTGCGTTCCTGCCAGCCGCGTTGAAAATCCGCTTCGGTACGGGCCTTGGCTTCCAGGTTTTGTTTGATCTTACTCTGCAAGTCTTTGGTTTTCGGCATACCGCCCTTGAGCCTGGGCGCCAGATCAAAATACCAGTTGCCCCGGGCGTCCCGTGCTATCGAGGGCGCGGTGCGTGCCTTGTTGTGTTCGTCAATCACGTAAGGGCCATCCAGGTCGGTGGCGACGCGAAACCAGTGGTTGTCGATCTTGGCGTACCAGCGGTTATCCACCTGATACAGGCCCTTCCTGATGCCTTCGGCGATGGGGGTGCCGGGAGCTGTTGGTGCGGGCACCTTGAACGAGTCGATGTGCGCGCGCAGCTCAGGGGTGAGTCCGCGTGGGCTCGACAGCCTGATATCGATGGCCGTACCCGCACCCAAACCGGTGGTGACCGGCGCGCTCGGGTCCTGGTGAATGATGGGCGCAGGGCGCACGGGGTCATTGCTCTGATGGGGGCGAGGCGCGGGGTTGCTGGTCTCTGGCCCCGGCTTGAACGGCTCAAAGGTGCGCGTCGGCGTGGGTTCGGCAACAGGGACATGGGTCAGGGTCATGCCCAGGTTCACCAGCAGGTCGACCATTGCCCCGGCCGGGTCCGGATCGTTCGCGGTCGACAGGCGCTTGATGTCGTTTTCGGCATTGGCCAGTTGCAGCAACCAGCCGACCATGGCGCCCGGCCCGCGCATCAGCGGCAGCAGGGTATTGAACAGCAGCCAGCCGAGTTCCTTGTAGGAAGCCCAGCGGCTTTGCGCATCGGAAGTGGATTGGCCTTCTGCGAGGGTAACCAGGCTGTTGGCGTTGGAGTGGAACCAGTGCGTGGCCAGGTCGCCATTGAGCAGGTCCTGGCGTAGCGTGCTGGCAGCGGCATAGCCGTCGACAGCCAGGGCGGTCGGCTTGGGCGTCGCAGGCGGGTCAAACTCATTGAATACGGTAAAACGGGCAATATTGGGCGTGTGAAAACCGCCATTGCCGTACACCGCCCGTACTTTGTCGTCCGGCAACCAGGCCAACACGCTTTCCTGCAGCGCACCGGGCTTGCGGATGGCCTCCAGCAGCGCGTCGCGGCTGGCGAACTCCAGCAGTGCCGGCTTCAGTTGGGGGCGATATAAAAGGTGTGGGCCGCTGTCGCTGGCCAGCGGTTCGATGATGAACATATTGGCGACCACATCCGGCGTCGCTCCCGGCTTGCGCACAAACGCCAGGGGCCGCACGGTAATCTCTTGGCCGTCCACCCATTTGCTGCCCGCGCCGGGTTGGGTGACGGCTTCGATAAACGCGTGGCCCTGGGCGGTGATGCCGGCTTCACCCTTGAGCTTGAGCTCCAAGGCCTGCATCGCGAGCTGCAGGGGTACCTGCTCGATGAAGCGTGCCAGCCGATCACGGGCCGCTGGGCTGTCGTTCAACAGTTCACGCTTGAGCAACTCGGGGTAGTGGCCGCCTATGTCCACGGTGTTGATCAAGTCCTTGAGCATTTTTGGCAGGCTGGCATCGCTGACCCGTTGCCCATGCAGGTGGACTTCCATCTCACCCTTGGGCAAGCCCGAAAGGTTTTCCAGGGCCATGTCCACCAGGCTCATTTTCACCCGTTCCAGGTAGTTGCTGCCCATATCGCCCACCGGGACCTTGAACACCACCTCCACATCCTTGGCCGTATAACCCTTGCCGGCTAAATGCTGGTCGAGCTGTTGCTCGGCGTAGGTGCGGATATCGGGGATGCCGTCGAGGAAGGTGCGGCCATTGTTGCGGCGCACACTGCTGGCCAGGGCCAGTGCGTGCTGTCGATAGGTGTCACGTTCTGCGGCGCTTGCCGAGCCGAACCAGGTGGGCAGCTGTTCATGCAGGCGTTCAAGCTCGCGCGCGTTGGGTGCATAGGCCCCGACAAACCAGGGGCTCGGGTCGCTGGCCTGGGCGAAAGCCTGCTCCAACGCCTCAAGCGAGCCGGTGGTGGGCACCTCGATGGACGCAACGTTCTCCACCATGGCATTGAGGATGACCGCCGCCTGGGTATCGAAAATATTCCCCGCAGGCTCCTGGCGCTTCCAGTTCAGGGACTCAAAGACGAAGGCGTCGCCCATCTTCTTGCCCCAGGCTTGGCCGAATGCGTGCAAGGAGTCATAGGGCGTCACCACGCCGGCGGCGGTGACGTGCATCACCTGCGTGCGGCCATTGACCTGGCGCGTGATCAGCAGGTCTGGGGTGAGTTGCGAGGCATTGCCACCGGCATGGCTCACTGCAGAGTCGAGGATAAACACCTGCGCCGCGGCCTCGCCTTTGGCCGCTTGGCGCTGCGCACGGTCCGGGTAGGTCAGTACCTGGTCGAGGGTTTCGCGCTGTTGAGCGCTGAGCCCCGGCTGTTTCAGAGCGGCGATGGTCAAGGTGTCGCGCAGCGTGTCGCTGAGCCAGCGCCAGTGGTTGTTGCCTTGAGAGTGGGCATCGGTGCTGCCCATGAAGTGCTTGAGCAGGGCCTGTTCGAAGGTTTTTTTGAGCGGGGCGCGCAGGCTGCGGATCGCCAGCTCGATGGCTTGCATATCAATACCAGGCATCAGGGCATCCGGCGATGGCGCCGGTTTGAGGGTGTGCCCGGTGGCTGGGTCGACCAGCGTACAGGGCAGTGCATGTTTGTCGGTAAAGTCGAGGTCGCCTTCGGTGGTCAGGTGCCTCAGGGCGATGTCCAGCAAGGGGGTCAGGCGGTACTGGGGCGGGCTGCTTGAAATGGGTTCGGCGACCGCCGTTTCGGCGGGATTGAATGCCAAAGTGGGGTACAGGCTTTTGATCGCCTCCTCGAGCATCCCCGACACCACTGAACGTAGCGTAGGGCGGGTATCGAACTGGTGGGCGACCGCCGTTGCGGTGAGCGGCGCCGAGCTTTCGGTGGCTGGGGTGGAAGCGGTGGTCCCTGTGGTGCGCAACGGTGCGGATGCACGCCGGGGCCGGCTCAGTGGTTGGTCGTTTGCGGTATTCGATAAGGGTTCTTGATGGGGGGCGACGGTCTGGCGTGCAGCCGGGGTTGGCAGTGACAGGGGCAGGTTAGGGGCAAAAAAACGCTGGGGGTAGTTTCCCTGGATCATCGTGCAGCTTCCTTGTCGAGTCATGCTAGTCATAGAGGTGACCCTGTTCGCGTCATGCGGGCAGGTAACAAGGAAACTACCGAGGCGGGTTTTTCAGTGAAATCGGCAAAAGGTAATCAGGCATTTCCATTGGCACGCGCTGGCCGTCAACCCTTGATACGGCACGGGGTGGAGCAGGGGCGCGGGATGTATGGCTGCATGTAAACGCGGCGCAGGTCTCGCGAGGATTTACGCCGCTGCAACCATTTGCCCTATCATGGGGTCTTTCCTCTGAACGATTGATGTTATGACTGCCGAATCCGCCTCCTTGCGCCCCGTGCTTGAAACCAGCGACATGCTTGAAATCGACGGCCTGCATGCCTTTGATTTCGAGTTGACTGAACTAAAGCTTGTGATTACCGCCATGGATGGCCGGGCCGAAAAACGCTGGAGCTTCACCACGGCGCAGGTGGACGCCGCCACATTTGACGACACGCTGCAAAGCTGGACCCTTACCGGTGAGTCGGGCGAGCACCGCTTGATCTGCATGAGCGCCTTCACCGGCACCAATAACAATGAGGACGAAGCGGATGATGATGCGTAAATTCTGGCCCCTGCTGATGGCTGGCAGTGTCGGTGCGATGTCGGTACAGGCCGCACCCAGCGATGTGCATGAACTGCTGGTGGGCAGCTACACCGCCGGTAGCAGCGAGGGTATTTACCGCCTGCAGTTCGACAGCCGCACCGGGCAGTTCAACGGCAAGCCGGTGCTGGCGGCGAAAACCGCCAACCCTTCCTGGCTGACGATTTCCAAAGACCAGAAGCAGTTGTTCGTGGTCAATGAAAACGGCCCGGGCCAGGAAGACCCGGTGGGGCGTGTCAGCAGCTACAGCATCGACCCGCAGAATCACCAGCTGACCCTGATCAACCAGGTGCAGAGCCTGGGCAATGAGCCCACCCATTCCAGCGTGGCCGCCGATGGACGTTACCTGTTCGTCGCCAACTATTCGGTGGTGGAAGACCCGGGTGGCAGCTTGGCGATCTTGCCGGTGGATGCCAGTGGCAAGCTGTCGGCGCCGGTGCAGTTGAGCGGGCACCCTGCCAGCCGCGTGAACCCGGAGCGCCAGGCGTCCAACCATGTGCATTCGGTGGTGTCATCGCCGGACGGCAAGTATGTATTCGTGCAGGACCTGGGCGCAGACAAGGTATTTGCCTACCGCTACGACCCCAAGGCCAATCACGAGCTGCCACTCACCGCGGCCAACCCGGCGTCGGTGCAGCTGCCACCGGGCAGCGGCCCGCGTCACTTGCTGTTCAGCGCGGACGGCAAACACGCCTGGCTGACCACTGAGATGAGCGCCCAGGTGGCCGTGTTCGACTACAACGACGGCAAGCTTAAGCAAACCCAGTTGGTGGACTATGCCGCCGGCCAACCGGTGTCCGACAAGGCCGGTGCGGCGTTGCATGCGTCAAACGACGGCAAATTCCTGTACGTGAGCAACCGTGGCACGGCCAATCAGATGCTGGTGTTCAGCATCGACCCGGCCACCGCGCACCTCAAGGAAATCCAGCGGCGCTCTGTCGAAGGCGACCATCCGCGTGAGTTCAGCCTCGACCCGAGCGGCAAGTTCCTGCTGGTCGCCAACCAGAAAAGCAATGAAATCGTGGTGGTCGAGCGCGACCCCAACACCGGCCTGCTGGGTAAAACCGTGCAGAAATTGCCGATCGATGCCCCCAGCGACCTCAAGTTTCTGGTGCGTCAATAAGCCACAGGCCCCGCAATGCGGGGCCTGAGCCTTTGTATTAATCGCAGTGATAACGGCTACTGTTTCAAAGCATTTCTAAGGTTCAACCCTCGGGCGTAAGTTGGGTTCCAAGGCCTTCACAGGCCACCCAACCAAACGCACACAAGGGTTACCGCCATGAATTTCAATCTCTTCTCGATCATTGCTGCTTCTGCTGTTTCCGCCACTGTGGCACTGCCTGCCGCTGCCAGCGTGGAAGTCTCCGGCAAAAAATCCAGTGTCACGGCCTATACCCAGAAATACCTGCAACAGAGCGCCAACTTCTATGCTGCGCTGGATCACAAGAGCCAGCACTGAGGCGCCATTGAGCCAAGGTCAACTGTGGGAGCTGGCTTGCCTACGATGATGGCCTGCCAGCCGACACCTATCTACCTGAAACCCCACGATCCAACTGTGGGAGCTGGCTTGCCTGCGATGGCGGCCTCACAGCCGCCCCATATCTACCTGGCGCCCCAACGATCCAACTGTGGGAGCGGGCTTGCTCGCGAAGGCGGCCTGGCAGTCAACACAGTTGGAGCGTGTACATATCCATTGCTGCGGTAACGGCCACTTAGGGTTCCGCTCTGACAGCGGGTCACTTTTGGAAGGACCCAAAAGTAACCAAAAGGTCCT
Source organism: Pseudomonas sp. MF6394 (assembly GCF_002018845.1). Taxonomy (NCBI): domain Bacteria; kingdom Pseudomonadati; phylum Pseudomonadota; class Gammaproteobacteria; order Pseudomonadales; family Pseudomonadaceae; genus Pseudomonas; species Pseudomonas sp. MF6394. Next base: position 97,444 of record NZ_MVOJ01000023.1, on the reverse strand, counting down.
CGCCCCACCACTCGGCACCTCGCTTGGGCTCGGTGTGCCCGTAATTCGCCAGTGATTTGGGGGGCCGCCGCCACGCGCCATCCATGGCGCGGGGCGGCTAAACCGGCATCCCTGCCGGTTTACCCCCCAAATCCCTGTCGAATTCCGGCCAGCGTGGTTTGACGGGGCGCCTAAGATCAAAAGCAGATCAAGATCAAGAGCGGCTCGCTTCGCATCGTGGTTACCGTTGAGCGCTACAGAGTTGTCCTATGGCCATCGCAGGCAAGCCAGCTCCCACAGTTGATTGGATTAGCCTCAGGGTTTCGTCATCACCGCCATAAACAACGGCGAATCCAGAAACCGTTGCAGCCAGTCCTGCAAACGCCGATACGGCGTGCTCGCAAACCACTCCCGATCCACATGGGCAAACTGGCGTACAAACGGCATCAGTGCCGCATCTGCCAGGCTCAGGTGGTCGGCGAGCAGATACTCACGGTTCGCCAGCAAATCTTCCAGCTTGCGCAAGAACACCTCACCCTCGGCCCGATAATGCTCCATCGATTGCTCCGGGTAGCGTTCGGCGTACTTGTATCGATTCAAATGATGCTTGAACACCTGATCATTCTCGGCAATCAACGCCAGCACCCCAGGGGCACCTTGCAGCAGCCAATCATCGGGATCGTGCTGCGTCAGTGCCCACTGCATGATCTGCAGGCTTTCCTCGATTACGCGGCCTCCGACGCTCAGCACCGGCACCGTGCCCTTGGGCGACAGCGCCAGCATCTCGGCCGGCTTGGCTTTCAGGCTGACTTCGATAATGCGCACCGCCACGCCGGAGTAGCGCAGCGCCAGCCGCGCTCGCATTGCATAGGGGCAGCGCCGGAACGAATACAGCAGCGCTTCGCTCACTTGACCTCCAACGTGCTCAGGCCATTGCCCTGGCGCTGGACCTGGATCTGCACCGGGATGCGTTCATGCATTTCCTGTACGTGGGAGATCACCGCCACCTTGCGGCCCTGGGCCTGTAAGCCGTCCAGGGCGTCCATCGCCAGTTGCAATGACTCGGGATCGAGGCTGCCAAAGCCTTCGTCGATAAACAGCGACTCGATCTTCAAGGTGCTCGACGCCATCGACGCCAGCCCCAACGCCAGTGCCAACGACACCAGGAAGGTTTCGCCACCGGACAGCGAGTGCACCGAGCGCAGTTCATCGCCCATTTCTGTGTCCATGACCAACAGCCCGAGCATGCTGCCGCCGCGTTTAAGCCGGTAGCGGCGCACCAGTTGGCGCAGTTGCACGTTGGCGTGGTGCACCAGCAAGTCGAGGTTGTAGGCCTGGGCGATCTTGCGGAAGGTGTCGCCGGTGGCCGAGCCGATCAACGCATTCAGGCGGGCCCAGCGCTGCCACTGCTCGTAAGCCTTGGCAATCTGTTCGGCCAGGGCCTGGTTGGCATTCTGGCGGCGCTGGTCTTCGGACTGGCGTGCGCGCAGTTCGGCGCAGTGTTTCTCACCCTCGAGCAGTTGCTGGTTAAGCGTTGCCAGGGTGGCGTCCAGTTGCTCGGCCTCCAGGTTGCCATTGTGCAGGGCCTGGTGTTCGGCCAGGCGCTGTTCGCGCTCGTGCAGCAGAACCTTGGCTTGCTCCACGGCCTTTTCGCTGCTGTGCAGGTGCTGGCGTAACTGCGCGACCTGGGGCTCATCAAAGGCCAACAGGCGTGCCAGGCCCTGATCATCCAGTTCGGGGTGCAGGGCGCGCCATTCGCTGATGCGGGTCGCAAGGGCTTGCTGTTCCGCCTCCAATGCCTGCTGGCGTTGCTGCTGGGCGTTGAGGTCGGCGGCCAGTTGTACCAGGGCCGTGTGCACGGCGTGCAGTTCCTGGTTGGCGTCGGCCTCGCTTTGGCGGGACTGGATGACGGCTTGCTCCAGTTGCTGTTGCCAGTGTTCGGCGCTGGGGTGGTCCCCTAGCAAGGCGCGGAGTTTTTCCTGGACGGCGTGTTGCTGGTCGGCCAGCTCGGCGACTTGCAGATTCAAGGTGTCGAGTTGCTGCTGACGATGCTGCTGGTGGGTGTGTTGTTTCTCGATGGCCTGTTGGCGCTCCTGCTGCTCGGCCTGCTCATCGCGTTGATGGCCCAACTGCTCAAGGCGCTGGCTGACTTGCTGGTCGAGCTGCATGAAAGTCGCCGCAGGCGCGTTGCGCAAACCTTCCAGTGTATCGGCGGGCAACAGGCTGGCGAAGGCGCTGAGTTCCGTCTCCAGGCGTTCGCGGTCGCCGGCCAATTGCCGCTGTTGATCCACCAGCAATTGCCGGGCTTGCTGGCTGGCGTCCTGGGCGGCTTGCAATTGTTGCTGCAAGCGCCCGGCGTTCTGTTGCAGGTTGAGCAGGGCGCCCTGGCGTTGTTCGTCCTGGCTGATGCTTTGAGTCAATTGGGCCAGTTGCTGGGCCAGCCAAGGGCTGCGCTTGTCGACGTCCTGGTTGAACAGCGAGGCGCACAGCGGATGGGCTTGCAGGCTCGGTGCCAACCCCTGCTGCTGCATGGCCAACTGCTCCTGCTGTTGCAGAAACTCTTTCTGCTGAGCGATCAGGCCGCCCACTTCACCGCGCAATTCAGTGAGTTTTTCCTTGAGGCTGTCGACGGCTTTCTGCGCCGCCGCCTCTTCACTTTCATCATGGCGACCCAGGCTTTGCAGCAGGGCTTCAGGCTGGTGATAGGGGTGTTCGTGGCTACCGCACACCGGGCAGGGTTGGTCATCCTGCAACTGCTCGCGTAATTCCTCGACGCTGGCACTGCGGGCCAGGCGTTGGCGCTCCAGCAGTTGTTTGGTCACCGCCAGGGTTTGTTCGGCAACGGTGAGTTCGGCCTTGGTTTGCAGGCCGGTCTGGTTCAGTTGTTCGCGTTTTTGCGCGGCCTCGGCGAGCCTTTGCGTGAGCGCACCTGCCTGTTGATCCAACTGTTGCTGGCTGTCCCACAAACGGGCCAGGTCTTCGAAGGCGCGCTGTTGCTTGCGATTGTCTTGCAGCAGGCTGGCCAGCAATTGGATTTGTTCGGCCACCGCGTGCGGTTCGGCACCGGCCTCGTGGTAGAGCAAATCCAGGGCTTCGCGCTGTTGGGTGAACTGTTCGGAGGCGGCGCTGGCGCGCTGTTCGAGTTGCCCCAGCTCGGCCTGGCCTTGGTTGAGGCGATTGCCGATCAACACCAACTGTTGCAGGCGGTCACGGTAGGCGTTCCAGGCATCGCTCAGCGGCGCGAGGGCGGCGCTGTGTTCAAGCTCGGTGGCCAGGCGGTGCAGGCGCTCGGTGCCTTGGGCCTGCGTGTGTTGCAAACCGTCGAGCAGGGCCTGGCCTTCGATGCAGGCGCTTTCGTGCTGGTGTTTTTCCTCGTTGCGCTTGGCCAGTTCGCGGCTCACGTGGGCGAGGGTGTTTTGCTCTTCGATGGCCTGGCGCAGCAGGGGGGCGGCGTCGGCCTGGTGTTTCAGGGCCGCGGCCAGTGCTGCCTGGGCGGCCACTTGCTGGTGTTGCGCCTGTTCCTGGCGGGTGTGCAGGGCGGTTTGTTGCTCGAGGTGCTGGGCAATCTGTGCCGCCAGGGGCGTCAGCAAGGTGGCGAGTTCTGCCTGGCGCAGGAAGTGATGGCGTTGCGGTGCCAACTGCTCCAGAAGGCTCAGGTCCTGGCGTTGCTGACCTTGGTCGGCCCAGGTCTGCTCGTCGCGTTGCAGTTGCTCCACAGCATGCTGATGGCGCTCCTGCCATTCACGCAGTTCCTTGAGCCAGGTGTGCTGCAACTCCAGCTGCTTGAGCTGGGCTTGTTGGCTCTTGAGCTGCTGCTGGGCTTGGGCCAACTGTTGATCCAGCTCGGCGCGGGCTTCGGGGGCCAGGGGCACCACGCCGGTGGCTTGGTCCTGCAGCTGTTTGTGGGCGTCCTTGGCCTCTTTGGCCTTGTCGAACGCACGGCGGCCGAGCTGGGTGTAGAGCGCGGTGTCGGTGAGCTTTTCCAGCAGTTCGCTGCGCTCGTTGTCATTGGCCTTGAGGAAGGCGCTGAACTCGCTTTGCGCCAGCAGCACCGCACGGGTGAACTGCTCGAAGTTCAGGCCCAGGGCCAATTCCAGCTGGGTCTTGTACTCGGTTTTCTGGCTGGCCAGCAGTTGGTCGCTGTCCAGGTCGATCAGGCTTTGCCGGCTGTTCTGTAACTTGCCGCTGGCCTTGTCGCGGGCGCGGTTGGCTTCCCAGCGCGCACGGTAGCGACGGCCACTGACACCGACAAAATCCACCTCGGCATAGCCGCCGCCAGTGCCGCGTCGAATCAGGGTGCGCGGGTCGCCGATGGAAATATCCGTGTCGGCGTCCGGCATCTTGGCCTGGCCGGTGTCACCCAGGCGCGGCACCGCGCCAAACAGCGCCAGGCACAGCGCATCGAGCAGGGTACTTTTACCCGCGCCGGTCGGCCCGGTGATGGCGAACAGACCCGCGCTGGCCAACGGCTCGGCGGTAAAGTCGATTTCGAACGGGCCCGCCAGGGAGGCGAGGTTTTTCAAGCGGATGGCGAGGATCTTCATGGCTGTTCGCCCTCCTGTTGCACTTCCTGGAGCAGCACGGCGAAGTCCTTCAAGGTCTGTTCATCCACCTCACTGCCGTAGCTGTCCTGCCAGGCGCGGCTGAACAATTCCTGGGGCGTGCGTTGGTCGAGTTCGATCAGTTGCGCATCGTCTGCCTCTGCGCTGCCGCGCGTGCCGGCGTACTCGGCGGCGATACGCACCAGGCGCACGGCCTTGCCTTGCAACGCGGTTTCGATCTGTTGACGCAGGTCTGGTTGCGGCTCGTCGAGGCGCACGCGCACTTCCAGCCAAGGGTGGCGCTGGGTTTCAGCGAGCAGGTCGATGTCGGGCAACTCACCGAGTTGCTTGAGGATATCGGCCAGGGGCGCGGCGTCCAGGCGTTGCAGGTTGACGGAGCGGGGGATCAGGATCGGTTCGCAGCCCACCAGCCTTTCGCCCTGGAACGTCACGTCGAGAATCTGGTGCTTGTAGCCGATTTCGGAGAAGGACAAGGGTATAGGCGAGCCGCTGTAGCGAATGCGCTCCTCGCCATTGACCTTTTGCGGCTTGTGCAAATGGCCGAGGGCCACATACGCCACGCTTCGGTCGAACAGTGTGGCGGGCAGCGCCTCGGCATTACCGATGATCAGGCTGCGTTCGGAGTCTTCGGACACCGACCCACCGGCCATGTGTGCATGGCTGATGGCTATCAATGCCTGGCCTTTGTTGCGCTTGGCATTGGCGGCTGCGATCAGCCATTCATGCACTTGGCCGATGCCGCGCAGGTAATCATCGCCTAGCTGCGCGCCGGTGACTTCCGCTGGGCGCAGGAAGGGCAGTGCCAGGCACCAGGCGGCGATCTTGCCTTTGGCATTGGGCAGCGGGATCAGCAGGCGCTCGGCATCCAATTGGCCATCATCCAGCCACAATACTCGGCCCAGGGCATGGGTGCGCAAGCGGCGCATCAGGGGCGCGGGCAATTCGATGCGCGAGCCGGAGTCATGGTTACCGGCAATCATCACAATGGTCAGTGTCGGCTGTTGTTCGTGAGCGCTGATGATGAAGTCATACAAGCGCTCCTGGGCCTTGAGCGGCGGGTTGACCGTGTCGAAGATATCGCCGGCGATCAACAGCACATCCGGGCGCTGGGCCTTGAGTTGGCCCAGCAGCCATTCAAGGAAACAGGCGTGTTCGAAGTCGCGTTCCTGGCCGTGAAGGTTTTGGCCCAAGTGCCAGTCGGAGGTATGAAACAGACGCAAGGCGAACTCCGTGGAGAAGATGAAAAGGAGGGGAGTTTACCTGTAAAAGTGCGCGTGGACTCATGGCCGACGCGATGGTTATTTGTAGGAGCGAGCTTGCTCGCGAAAAACGTCAACGATAACGCGGGCTTTCTGGATAAACGCGGCGCCTGTGAGTTTTTCGCGAGCAAGCTCGCTCCTACACGGGGGTTATGGGGTGTTAGTGGGGTTGGGCTGCAGGCAATCCAGCGCACGGTCGGCGAGGGTGCGGGCCATGTCGATCAGGTGAGCGGTGGAGCAGGCCATGTCGCGCTGGGTGCCTTTGAGGCCCTCGGCGGTTTCGGTGGCGGTGGTGGCGGCGCAGCGCAGTAGCGAGGAGATGCTGGCGATAGCGTCTTCGAAACTCAGGTCTTCGTGGGCGACGAAAATGGGAAAGGGTGGGTCGGGGACGATTTTGCTCATGGGTATAGCTCCTACTCAGTTGGGGCGCCGTCCTATGCCGTTTCCACACGACAAATTAGGTGGCAGCCATACGCGGGGTGGAAACCGGGGAGTAGGACCCAGTCAGACCGAAGTCTGCCCGCACACAGCCGCCATTGACGGTTGTAGCGCATTGCGCCTGCTAATAACGGGATCTCACACCCGATCGCTGATAGGCAGCGACGAAGCGAAGGCTAGCCAGCGAAATGAGCAGGCGCAAGGCCAAAGGATTGTCTAGGAAACGTCCTGCAAATTAAAGGGATATGGATTGCTGGCCTTTAACAATGCATGTCGAGCGGGCGGTGATAAATGGAACGGCAGGTTGAGTGACGACCACCCACAAGGTGGATTTTTCAATCAATCCCTGAATGAATCAGAGGCCCAGCATGACATTTTCAATAAAGCCACCTTCCATCGCTGCTCCCACCGCTCTACCAGAGCAACTGGAAGCTGACAATCGCTCAACCCAAGCTAACCACCGTCAGACACGAAGCGCTGAGACCCAGGCCAACGCTGCGCACGCACGCCCATTCGCAAGCGTGACTGACCGGCAACTGATAGGGCTGATCCGCGACCATTTCCGCGAGTTCGCCGCTGGCGCGACAGACAGCTATGTGAACTTCAACGAGCTGAGGGAGGCCGCCGGCCTGATAGCCACCGACAGGACATTTTCACCAGAGGCCCACCACGCGGCCAAGGAGTTACTCTCACGCCCAAAACTGCTGCGTAAGCTGGATATCGGCATCAGCTTCTTCGGTGGTCCCGGCAAGGAGGATGGCCGGTTCGATATGGATAACCTGAACTATCTGTACAAATTCCCCCATCGTGAATGGAAGGTGCCGCGTCGTAATCATTAAGTGCAGGCAGGCGTTCGAGCAGGCACTGCAGATCAACTGTGGGAGCAGCCGACGCCTATCTACCTGATGCCCCACGATCAAACTGTGGGAGCGGGCTTGCTCGCGAAGGCGGCCTGGCAGTCAACACAGTTGGATTGTGTACATATCCATTGCTGCGGTAACGGCCGCTTAGGGTTCCGCTCTGACAGCGGCTCACTTTTGAACAGCGCAAAAGTAAGCAAAACGCTCTTGCCCCACCACTCGGCACCTCGCTTAGGCTCGGTGTGCCCGTAATCCGCCAGCGTGGTTTAACGGGGCGCCTGAGATCAAAAGCAGATCAAGATCGAGAGCGGCTCGCTTCGCATCGTGGTTACCGTTGAGCGCTACAGAGTTGTGTAGAGACCTATGCTGCGATGGCGGACGCGGCATAGGTATCTACACAATTTTGGTGCGACGCTGAACCTGTGGCGAGGGAGCTTGCTCCCGTGACGGCCTGACAGCCGACGCTGATCTAGCTGACGCGCCGCAGTCCAAATGTGGGAGCTGGCTTGCCTGCGAAGACGGCCTAACAGTCACCACAGTTGAACCGGGTACATATCCGTTATTTAGGTAACGGCCACCTAGGGTTCCGCTCTGACAGCGGCTCACTTTTGAACAGCGCAAAAGTAAGCAAAACGCTCTTGCCCCACCACTCGGCACCTCGCTTGGGCTCGGTGTGCCCGTAATCCGCCAGTGATTTGGGGGGCCGCCGCCACGCGCCATCCATGGCGCGGGGCGGCTAAACCGGCATCCCTGCCGGTTTACCCCCCAAATCCCTGTCGAATTCCGGCCAGCGTGGTTTGACGGGGCGCCTAAGATCAAAAGCAGATCAAGATCAAGAGCGGCTCGCTTCGCATCGTGGTTACCGGCTGCTGCTACAGGCTACAAAGTTGTGTAGATACCTATGGCCTTCGCGGGCAAGCCCGCTCCCACAAGGTTTTGTGGTGTTGGTTGAGGCTGGGTTATTTGGGGTAGAGCGGCGGTAAGCTGGTGGTGTCGGTCGCCGGGTCTTGCTCGCGTTCGGCCACGGGGATCGCCTTGATCGCACGCCACAGGTCATCACCCAACCAGTATTGGCCGCTTTCGCTGTACAACGCGCCATTCAAACCATCCAGGGCATCTGACAACGGCACAAACCGTGCGGCCATGTCGGCCAGGGTTTCGGGTTGTTGCCGCGCCCAGGCGTCGAGGGCCTGGCGGGTGGCGTGGGGGTCGTTGGCCTGGGTGGCGCGCTTGAGGTCGTCGAGCAGCGTGCGTGGGCTGGGGCCGGTTTGGGCGGCTCGCTGTACCGCCGGCTGCCGGCGTGCGCGCCACCACAGGCCAAAGCCCAGCAGGGTGGTGCAGGCCAGTATCAGTGTGCTCAGTTGCCACAGCCACAGGCGGTCATCGTCGGGTGCGGTGATGATGGTCGGTGTCGCCGGGGTGTCTACCACCAGGCTGGGGTTCACCGCCACGTGCACGGTGCGCGCCGGCAGGCTGGTGCGTTCTAGGTGATCTTCGTGGGTGTTCCACCACACCACTTCCACGGCCGGCAATTCCAGCTCGCCGGCGCGGGTCGGCACCAGGGCTTCGCGGTCTTCACGGCTGCCGGTCAGGCCGCGGTCGCTGGTGCGGTTAGCCATCACCGGTTGGTCGGGGTAGCGGCGCAGGCCGTTGACCTCGGTGCCGGGCAGCGCCGGCAATTGTGCGCTGGACAGGCCTTCGGCCTCCACGGTCAGGCTGCGGGTCAGGGAGTCGCCGACTTGCACGTGGTCCGGCGTGGGGTTCCAGCCTTCGCTCAAGGTCAGGCTGCGTGCGGGCAGCCAGGGGGCGTCGGCGGGGTAGGCGTCCGGTTTGGGTTTGACCGTCAAGGGCAGGGGCGCGGAGCTGACGTGAATCATCTTGCCCGGCTTGGTGCCCTGCAGGGTGTTTTCCTGGGGCGGGCGCGATTCCACCAGGGTGGCGCTGAAGGTCTGCGCCGGAATCACCACGGCGCCACTGTGTTGCGGGTAGAGGGCGTAGCGGGTTTCGATCACGCCATGGCGGATGCTGTTGATGACCTTCTCATAGGTGCGTGATTCGCCCAGTTGTTCGACACGTGCATCCGGTATCTGCAAGGGCGTGAGGCTGCTGTCGTCATACAGCGACACCGAGTGGTACACGCGCACGGTCAACAGGGCCTGGGCCTGCACGTATACGCTGGTCTGGTCGAGGTTGGCTTCGATGAACACCGGGGCCAGTTCGGCGCTGGTGTTCTGGCTGGCGCTTTCCACCACTTGCAGGGTGATCGGCTGAGTCTTGAGCGCGCCTACTTGCAACGGCGGGATGACCACGTTGCCGTTCACCTTGGGCAGCAGGGTGATGATCCAGCGGGTGGTGGCGTGGTTGTCGCCGTCCAGCGTGGTGAGTTGGTTGATCTGGCGGGTGCCGCTGACTTCGAACTGCGCATCCAGGGGCGACAAGTCCGGTTTGCCGAACTGGGTCACATCACTCGATTGCACCGTCAGCTCCACCGTTTCCCCGGAGTTGAGGCGGCTGCGGTCTACGCTGGCGACCAGGTCCGCCGCCTGGGCGTGGCCTGCCGACAGCGCGAGCAGGAGCAAAAGGGTGGTGCGGCGGCTCATCGAGTGGTGTCCTGATGTTGTTGCTGTTCGTACCAGAATTTGCGTCGCAACAGCTCGCCGGGGTTGTCCGGGATCTCCTGCAACCATTGCTCCAAGGCCTGGCGGCGCTCGCCTTCCAGGCGTGTGTCGGCGGGGCGCAGTGGCGGCGTGGTGGTTTGCTCGTCGCCCAGTTCGCTGCCTGGCACTTCGTTGCCGCCTGGCGGTGGCGTAGCGGCTGTCTGAGTCTCACCGGTGCCGGCTTCGCCCTGGCCGTGGGACGACTGCTCGCCACCCTGGGCCGTTTGTGCGCTGGCACCCGGTTGCGCAGTTTGGCCGGGTTGGGAGGTTTCGTCATCTTCGTTTTTTGCCGGCGGCTCTGCCTCGGGCTGTGCTTGCTGCTGCATCAGGGTTTCAACCAGGGCTTTGTTTTTCAGTGCCGGTTGCAAATCGGGCTGGGCTTCCAGGGCTTGTTCATACGCATCAATGGCCGCTTCAAGCTCACCGGCCTTGGCCAGAGCATTGCCACGGTTGTAGTGGGAATAGGCGTCGCTGCCTTGGGCAAACCGCTTGATGGCCTCGGCGTAATTGCCGGCTTCGTACAGCGCCACGCCTTGCCACTGTGGGTCCTGGAAGTGTTCGGCGGCTTCGGCCGGGCGTTTGTGCTTGAGCAGGTACTGGCCTTGTTGGTCGGGGCGCAGCCACAGGTCCTGCAGCCCGAAGGCGTAGCTGGGTTGCGGCACGCCCATCAGCAATAAGGGCAGGCAGAACAGCCAGCCGCGACGCCCGGCGCACGCGGCCAGCAGCAACAACGGCAAGAGCAGCCAGTAACCCTGGTCGGCCCAGGTGTCCAGGCGCAGTCGTTGGCCGTCGTCGCGCAGCGCTTGGGCGCTGTCGAGCATGCCGAGTTGGCGCAGGTCCTTGTCATCCAGGCGCGCCGCACGGTAGCGGCCGCCCATTTCGCTGGCGAACGCCTTGAGGGTCGGGCTGTCTAGACGCGGCACCAAGATCGCGCCCTGGTCGTCCTTGAGAAATTCGCCGCTCTCCTGAGTCACCGGCGTGCCTTCGCGACTGCCGATGCCGAGGATCGACAATGTCGGAGCCTGGGCACTTTGCAGTTGCAGGCGGATGCCTTGGCGCTCTTGTTTGGACAGTGAGGAACCGATCAGCAGCAGGCGCCCGTGGCCGAGACCGCCTTGCTTGAGCAACCCCAGGGCTTTTTCCACGGCCAGGTCGGCTCGATGGCCGGGCTCGGGCATGATCGAGGGGCGCAGGGCTTCCAACAGGTTGCGGCTGGTGGCCAGGTCATCGGACAGCGGCACCAAGGTATGGGCGCTGCCGGCGTACACGATGATGGCTGTTTGCGCATCGGTGCGCGCTTGCAGCAAGTCATATAACTTGCGCCGCGCCTGCTCCAGGCGGTTGGGCGGGCTGTCGGTGGCGAGCATTTGCGGGGTCAGTTCCAGCAGTACCACCAAGGGGTCGGAAGGTTTCTGGCTGGCCTGTTCAACCCGTTGCCAACTGGGGCCCAGCAACGCCAGCACGGCCAACAGCCAGGCGATGCCGAGCACTACCCACGGCGATTTACTCTCGCGGCCATTGCCACCACTGAGCAACTCGGCATGGAACGCCGGCGGCAGGATCATCTGCCAACGCCCGGCGCGCTTTTGCCGATGCCATAGCTGCCACAGCAACCAGCCAAGCAGGGGCAGCAACAACAGCCACCAGGGGCGCAACCAGTGCGGCCACAGGGCGATCATCGACGCCTCCGCAAACGCAGGCGCTGCAGACGCTGGCGCCATTCAGGGTGTTGCTGCAAAAAGATGCTCCTGCTCGATAGTCGATTGAAGGCGCGCTGCAAGGCGTTATTCGGCCAGCGTTCCTGCACCACCAGCAACAGGCTCAACACCAACGCCAGGGCCAATGGGCCGCCGTACAGCGCCTGGGCCGGTCGGGCCTGGGTGGGTTGTTGCTCCACCGGCTCAAGGGTGTCGAGGGTGTCCTTGATCTTCAGCAGTTCCTCGCCGTCACGGGCGCGGAAATACTGGCCGCCGGTGGCCTCGGCCAGTGCCTTGAGCGCCGGTTCGTCGAGGTCCAGGCTCGGGTTGACGCCAAGGATGCCCAGGGAGCCGGTTTGCTCGGGGTCGGCGCCGATGCCGATGGGGTAGATTTTCACGCCTTCCTCGGCCGCCAGGCGCGCGGCGGTCAACGGGTCGATCTGCCCGGCGTTGTTGGCACCGTCGGTGACCAGGATCAGCACGCGGCTTTGCGCCGGGCGTTGGCGCAGGCGCTTGAGGGCCAGGCCGATGGCGTCGCCGATGGCGGTGTTCTTGCCGGCAATGCCGATGCGTGCCTCATCCAGCCAGGTGCGCACGGTACGGCGGTCAAAGGTCAGGGGCGCTTGCAGGTAGGCTTGGCTGCCGAACAGGATCAGGCCCACGCGGTCACCTTCACGCTCCTCCAGAAAATCTCCCAGCAGGTGTTTGACCAGGGCCAGGCGGCTCACGTCTTCGTCCTGCCAATGCATGTCGGGAAAATCCATGGAGCCGGAGACGTCCACCGCCACCAGCAGATCCCGGCCGCTGGCAGCAATCGGTAAGGGTTCGCCCAGCCATTGCGGGCGGGCGGCGGCGGTCAACAGCAGCAACCACAGCACCACGAATGGGGCTTGCTGGCGCCAGCCTGGCAGGTTGACGCGGGCACGGCGGCGGGCCAGGCCCTCAAGGTCGCTGAGGTAGCTGACTTTGAGCGCCGGTTCGCCGCTGTCGGCCACGGGCAGCACCAGGCGCATGATCCACGGCAATGGCAACAGGGCGAAGATCCACGGCCAGGCGAACTCAAACATGTTTGCGAATCCAGGTGTCGACGGCTTGGGTCAGGCCAGCGATGGCTTTGTCGTCGAGCTTGCATTCGGGCTTATAGGCGCCTTCCACCAACACCATCCAGCGCGTCAGGCCGGCGGCGGGGCAGCGGTTATCCAGGAAGGCCAGCCATTTGCGCCCGTTAAGGGTGTGGCTCTGGCTATAAGGGTAGTCGTTACGGCACAGGCGCTTGAGCAGGCCGTTGAGTTGCTGCAACCAGGCGCCAGCCGGCGCGCCGTCGTAGGGCTTGGGCATCAAAGCCAGCTCGGCCAGGGCGGCGATACGCAACGGGTCCAGCGGTTGTTCGGCACGCGCCACGGGGCGGCGGGCCGGCAGGAAACGGCGCAGCCACCACAGGCCCCAACCGAGCAGGGGGATCACCAGCAGCAACAGCCACCAGCCGGGCGCAGGTGGCCAGAAGCCAATGGCGGGCGGGGCGATCAGCGGTTGCAGTTGGTCCAGGCTGCTCATGGTTTTTTAACCGGGCGTTGCGGGTTGAGGTATTCGCGCAGTTGCTCGACCATTTCACTCTGGGTGCTCAAGGGCATCAACAACAGCCGCAGTTTCTGCGCGAGCAGTTCCCAGCGGGCGATGCGGGCTTCGGCCTGGGCCTTGTAGGCCTGGCGCAGGTCGATATTCAGGGTGTCCAGTTCCAATTGCGCGCCTCTTTGCGCGAAACGCAGCAGCCCGGCGGCGGGGAGGGCGTGGTCCAGCGGGTCGGAGATCGGTAGTAACAGCAGGTCGCAATGGCGCGCCAACAGGCTCAACTGTTGCTCGGCGCCTTCGGTGAGGGCGCGCTCATCGCAGATCACCACCACCAGGCTGCCCGGGCGCAGCACCTCGCGGCCACGGCGCAAGGCCATGCCCAGGGCGTCGGCTTCCGGCTGACGCTCGGTGTTCAGGCTCTGGTTGACCCGCACCAGCCGGTTAAGCAGTTGCAACAGGCTTTGCTTGCTGCGCCGTGGCTTGATCTCGTAGTGCTCGCTGTCGCCGAACACCAGCCCGCCCACCCGGTCGTTATGGCCCAGGGCGGCCCAACCGATCAGGCTGGCGGCCTGGGCGGCAAGCACCGACTTGAACATTTGCCCCGAGCCGAAAAACAGCCGGCAACTTTGCTCCACCATGATGAAAATCGGCCGTTCGCGCTCTTCGTGGAACAGCTTGGTGTGCGGCTCCTGGGTACGCGCCGTCACGCGCCAGTCGATGGTGCGCACGTCGTCGCCGGCCTGGTACACGCGCACCTGGTCAAAATCGACGCCACGCCCGCGCAGCTTGGAGTGGTGCAGGCCCACCAGCGGGCTACGTTGACCAGGCGTGGAGAACAACTGCACCTCACGCACGCGGTGGCGCATCTCAATCAATTCACTGAGGGTTACGCGGATGCCATCGCTTGCGTTCATCGACTTCAAGCGACGGCAACGACGTCGAGAATGCGTTGCACCACGCGGTCCTGGTCAACACCGGCGGCTTCGGCCTCGAACGACAGGATGATGCGGTGGCGCAGCACGTCGAACAGCACCGCCTGGATATCTTCGGGGCTGACGAAATCGCGACCGGCCAGCCAGGCATGGGCGCGGGCGCAGCGGTCCAGGGCGATGGAACCACGGGGGCTGGCGCCGTAGGCGATCCACTCGGCCATTTCCGGGTCGAACTTGGCAGGGGTGCGCGTGGCCATCACCAGTTGCACCAGGTATTCCTCCACCGCATCGGCCATGTACAGGCCGAGGATTTCCTTGCGCGCGGCAAAGATGGCCTGCTGGCTGACTCGGCGTTCGGGCTTGGTTTCGCCGTTGAGCGCTTCGCCACGGGCTTGCTGCAGGATACGGCGCTCGACGGCGGCGTCCGGGAAGCCGATCTTGACGTGCATCAGGAATCGGTCGAGCTGGGCTTCGGGCAGCGGGTAGGTGCCTTCCTGCTCGATGGGGTTTTGCGTGGCCATCACCAAAAACAGCGGCGACAGTTCGTAGGTGCTGCGGCCCACGCTGACCTGGCGCTCGGCCATGGCCTCAAGCAAGGCCGACTGCACCTTGGCCGGGGCACGGTTGATTTCGTCCGCGAGCACCAGGTTATGGAAGATCGGCCCTTGCTGGAACACAAAGCTGCCGGTTTCCGGGCGATAGATCTCGGTGCCGGTGATATCGGCGGGCAACAGGTCGGGGGTGAACTGGATACGATGGAACTGCGCTTCGATCCCTTCGGCCAACTCCTTGATCGCCTTGGTCTTGGCCAGCCCCGGTGCGCCTTCGACCAGCATATGGCCGTCAGCGAGCAGGGCGATCAGCAGGCGATCGATGAGTTTTTCCTGGCCGAGAATCTGCGTAGAAAGAAAGGTTCGCAGCGCAAGCAGCGCTTCACGATGTTCCATCGATGACGGTTCCTGGAAAAGATGAGCCTGGGTGTTGTGACAAAACACCGGGCCTGGGGCGTTTACTTTAATGCATCGCGGGGTGCGGCGACTAACGGCTTGATGGGTATTTTTGGCGAAACTTACAGGATTGCGGTGCGCAAGGCATAACGGCTGGGTAGGTAGAGCACGATCACTGTGGGAGCTGGCTTGCCTGCGATCCAGTCAACTCGGTGATTCAGGCACACCGAGTCGATACCTTCGCAGGCAAGCCAGCTCCCACAGTCGACCGCGCCCGGCCACACACTCCACGATGCGAAGCGAGCCGCTCTTGATCTGCTTTTGATCTTGATCTTCGGCGCCCCGTTAAACCACGCTGGCCGGAATTCGACAGGGATTTGGGGGGAAACCGGCAGGGATGCCGGTTTAGCCGCCCCGCGCCATGGATGGCGCGTGGCGGCGGCCCCCAAATCACTGGCGGATTACGGGCACACCGAGCCTAGGCGAGGTGCCGAGTGGTGGGGCAAGAGCGTTTTGCTTACTTTTGCGCTTTTCAAAAGTGAGCCGCCGTCAGGGCGGAACCCTAAGTGGCCGTTACCTAAATAACGGATATGTACCCGGTCCAACTGTGTTGACTGCCAGGCCGCCTTCGCGAGCAAGCCCGCTCCCACAGTTGGATTGTGGGGTGTCAGATTGGGAGGCCGTCTTCGCAGGCAAGCCAGCTCCCACATGGGATCTACGGTGCATTCAGATCCGAATGAACGTGCCGGTGCCTGTGAGGATGTTCTGCAGGGTTTCCTGCACTTCGGCCATGTCTGCCGCAGCGGTGCTGTGGGTGATCTTCAGTTGGTCCTTACCGCCCAGGGCATCGGCATCGCCAGCCGCCAGTTCGATCAATAAGGTGGTGTCGCCCAACGTCACTTTCAGCCCGTCGAGGGTCGAGGGTTCGTAGTCCCAGGTCAGCTCCACTTCATCTTCATCCGGATAACGGGTGAGCATGAACATTTCGCCGTTCTTGCCGTGACAGCACAGCATGGCCATGTTGTCTTCTTCGTCGTCGCACGGGGTGGCCATCAGGGCGTCGGTTTTCAGCTGCAGCATGGGGCAATCCTGTGTAGGGGAGGGCAATTGTGCCACCGCGGCGAATTTTGTGCTTCATCCTGTGTCGGAAGTCAGGCATGACCTGACGGACCGGATCGGTCATTTCTGGTACTGATGGTGTTCAAAGTAGCAAGATTTTCTACCGAAAATCCGGGGTTGCCCAAGTTGCAACCGACACCCTGCTTACCGATGACCGAATATGTCGCAGCGTCGCAAGCAGTGCTCTTCCTACACTCGTTAAGCTGCGCAACGGATGTGCCCTGTGCCAGGCGCCTGACCTGCCCGTCGTATCGTCACCTGGCCAGGGGCATGCCGTATGGAAGTTGTATGTGACCTGACTGTCTTGTCCAGCTTCACCCACCTGTCGCCCTGATTCGTTTATGGTGCTTGTCAGCACACCAGCGAACAGAGCTGACGGTCTCCCCGCAAGGGGACAACACGCGACGCTTTCATCAATAACAAGCCCAAGCGGAGTACCACAGATGGCGTTCTTCACCGCAGCCAGCAAGGCCGACTTCCAGCATCAACTGCAAGCGGCACTGGCGCAGCACCTCAGTGAACAGGCACTGCCACAAGTGGCGCTGTTCGCTGAACAATTTTTCGGCATCATTTCCCTGGACGAACTGACCCAGCGTCGCCTTTCCGACCTGGCCGGTTGCACCCTGTCTGCCTGGCGCCTGCTTGAGCGCTTTGATCACACCCAACCGCAAGTGCGGGTCTACAACCCCGATTACGAACGTCATGGCTGGCAGTCGACCCACACCGCGGTCGAAGTGCTGCACCATGACCTGCCCTTTCTGGTGGACTCGGTACGCACCGAGCTGAACCGCCGGGGCTACAGCATCCATACCCTGCAAACCACCGTGCTCAGCGTGCGTCGTGGCAGCAAGGGCGAGCTGCTGGAAATCCTGCCCAAGGGCACCCAGGGCGAAGGCATCCTGCAAGAATCGCTGATGTACCTGGAGATCGACCGCTGCGCCAACGCCGCCGAACTGAACGTGCTGAGCAAGGAGCTTGAGCAGGTGCTGGGCGAAGTGCGCGTGGCCGTGGCCGATTTCGAACCGATGAAAGCCAAGGTCCAGGACCTGCTGGCCGGTATCGACGCCAGTGCGTTCGCCATCGACGGCGAAGAAAAAGCCGAGATCAAGAACTTCCTCGAATGGCTGGTGGGCAACCACTTCACCTTCCTGGGCTACGAAGAGTTTGTGGTACGTGACGAGGCGGACGGCGGTCATATCGAATATGACGCCAGCTCCTTCCTCGGTCTGACCAAGCTGCTGCGTGCCGGCCTCACTGCCGAAGACCTGCGCATCGAAGACTACGCCGTGGCCTACCTGCGTGAGCCGACCGTACTGTCGTTCGCCAAGGCCGCCCACCCAAGCCGCGTGCACCGCCCGGCTTACCCGGACTATGTGTCGATTCGCGAGATCAGCGCCGACGGCAAGGTCATCAAGGAACACCGTTTCATGGGCCTGTATACCTCTTCGGTGTACGGCGAAAGCGTGCGGGTGATCCCTTATATCCGTCGCAAGGTCGCGGAAATCGAACGTCGTTCGGGCTTCCAGGCCAAGGCGCACCTGGGTAAAGAGCTTGCCCAAGTGGTTGAAGTATTGCCCCGTGACGACCTGTTCCAGACCCCGGTCGACGAGCTGTTCAGCACCGTGATGTCGATTGTGCAGATCCAGGAGCGCAACAAGATCCGCGTGTTCCTGCGCAAAGACCCGTACGGTCGTTTCTGCTACTGCCTGGCCTACGTGCCACGGGACATCTATTCCACCGAAGTGCGCCAGAAGATCCAGCAAGTGCTGATGGACCGTCTGAAGGCTTCGGACTGCGAGTTCTGGACCTTCTTCTCCGAGTCCGTGCTGGCCCGTGTGCAACTGATTCTGCGGGTTGACCCCAAGAACCGCCTGGACATCGACCCGCTGCAACTGGAAAAAGAAGTGGTTCAGGCCTGCCGCAGCTGGCAGGACGACTACGCCAGCCTGGTAGTGGAAAGCTTCGGCGAAGCCCAGGGCACCAACGTGCTGGCGGATTTCCCCAAAGGCTTCCCGGCTGGCTACCGCGAGCGTTTCGCCGCGCATTCGGCTGTGGTCGACATGCAGCACCTCAACAGCCTGACCGAAGCCAACCCGCTGGTGATGAGCTTCTATCAGCCGCTGGGCCAGGTTTCCGGCCAGCGCGAGCTGCATTGCAAGCTCTACCACGCCGATACGCCGCTGGCGCTGTCCGACGTGCTGCCGATCCTGGAAAACCTCGGCCTGCGTGTGCTGGGCGAGTTCCCGTATCGCCTGCGTCACGCCAATGGCCGTGAGTTCTGGATCCATGACTTTGCGTTCATCGCCGCCGAAGGCGTGAACCTGGATATCCAGCAACTCAACGACACCCTGCAGGATGCGTTCGTGCACATCGTGCATGGCGATGCGGAGAACGATGCGTTCAACCGCCTGGTCCTCACCGCCGGCCTGCCATGGCGCGACGTGGCGCTGCTGCGTGCCTATGCCCGTTACCTGAAGCAGATTCGCCTGGGCTTCGACCTGGGTTACATCGCCAGCACCCTGAACAACCCCACCGACATCGCCCGCGAGTTGACCCGGTTGTTCAAGACCCGTTTCTACTTGGCGCGCAAGCTCACTGCCGACGACCTGGAAGACAAGCAGCAACGCCTGGAGCAAGCGATCCTCAGCGCCCTGGACGACGTCCAGGTGCTCAACGAAGACCGCATCCTGCGTCGCTACCTGGACCTGATCAAGGCCACCCTGCGCACCAACTTCTACCAGACCGATGCCAACGGCCAGAACAAGTCGTACTTCAGCTTCAAGTTCGATCCGCGTGCCATCCCTGAGCTGCCCAAGCCCGTGCCGAAGTTTGAAATCTTCGTGTACTCGCCACGGGTCGAAGGCGTGCACCTGCGCTTTGGTAACGTGGCCCGTGGCGGCCTGCGCTGGTCCGACCGTGAAGAAGACTTCCGCACTGAAGTGCTCGGCCTGGTAAAAGCCCAGCAAGTGAAGAACTCGGTGATCGTGCCGGTAGGCGCCAAGGGTGGCTTCCTGCCGCGTCGCCTGCCACTGGGCGGCAGCCGGGACGAGATCGCGGCCGAAGGCATCGCCTGCTACCGCATCTTCATCTCCGGCCTGTTGGACATCACCGACAACCTGAAAGACGGCGCCCTGGTGCCGCCGGCCAACGTCGTGCGCCATGACGACGATGACCCGTACCTGGTGGTGGCGGCGGACAAGGGCACTGCGACCTTCTCCGACATCGCCAACGGCATTGCCATCGACTACGGCTTCTGGCTGGGCGATGCGTTCGCTTCCGGTGGTTCGGCCGGTTACGACCACAAGAAAATGGGCATCACCGCCAAGGGCGCGTGGGTGGGTGTGCAGCGTCACTTCCGTGAGCGCGGCATCAACGTGCAGGAAGACAGCATCACCGTGGTGGGCGTCGGCGATATGGCCGGTGACGTGTTCGGTAACGGTTTGTTGATGTCGGACAAACTGCAACTGGTCGCAGCGTTCAACCACCTGCATATCTTCATCGACCCGAACCCGAACCCGGCCACCAGCTTCGTCGAGCGCAAGCGTTTGTTCGAACTGCCGCGTTCGGCCTGGACCGACTACGACACCAGCATCATGTCCGAAGGCGGCGGTATCTTCTCGCGCAGCGCGAAAAGCATTGCCATCTCGCCACAGATGAAAGAACGCTTTGACATCCAGGCCGACAAACTGACCCCCACCGAACTGCTCAACGCCTTGCTCAAGGCGCCGGTGGACCTGTTGTGGAACGGTGGTATCGGTACTTACGTCAAGGCCAGCACCGAGAGCCATGCCGATGTGGGCGACAAGGCCAACGACGCGTTGCGCGTCAACGGCAACGAGCTGCGCTGCAAGGTAGTGGGCGAGGGCGGTAACCTCGGCATGACCCAGTTGGGGCGTGTGGAATTCGGCCTCAATGGCGGCGGCTCCAACACCGACTTCATCGACAACGCCGGTGGCGTGGATTGCTCCGACCACGAAGTGAACATCAAGATCCTGCTCAACGAAGTGGTGCAGGCCGGTGACATGACCGACAAGCAGCGCAACCAGCTGCTGGCGAGCATGACCGACGAAGTCGGCAACCTGGTGTTGGGCAACAACTACAAGCAGACCCAGGCCCTGTCCCTGGCCGCGCGCAAGGCTTACGAGCGTGCTGCCGAGTACAAGCGCCTGATGAGCGACCTGGAAGGCCGTGGCAAGCTGGACCGTGCCATCGAGTACCTGCCCACCGAAGAGCAGCTCACCGAGCGCGCCTCCAGCGGCAAGGGCCTGACCCGTCCGGAACTGTCGGTGCTGATCTCCTACAGCAAGATCGACCTCAAGGAAGCGTTGCTCAAGTCGCTGGTACCGGATGACGAGTACCTGACCCGTGACATGGAGACCGCGTTCCCACCGAGCCTGGTGGCCAAGTTCGGCGAAGCCATGCGTCGCCACCGTCTGAAGCGCGAGATCGTCAGCACCCAGATCGCCAACGACCTGGTCAACCACATGGGCATCACCTTCGTTCAACGACTCAAAGAGTCGACCGGCATGAGCCCGGCGAACGTGGCGGGCGCGTATGTGATCGTGCGGGACATCTTCCATCTCCCGCACTGGTTCCGTCAGATTGAAGCCCTGGACCACCAGGTTTCCGCTGACGTGCAACTGGAGCTGATGGATGAACTGATGCGCCTGGGCCGTCGCGCTACGCGCTGGTTCCTGCGCAGCCGTCGCAACGAGCAAGACGCCGGGCGTGACACCGCGCACTTCGGTCCGCACCTGGCGGCGCTGGGCCTCAAGCTCGACGAACTGCTGGAAGGCCCGACCCGCGAAGGCTGGCAGAACCGCTACCAGGCCTACACCCAGGCCGGCGTACCGGAGTTGTTGGCACGCATGGTTGCAGGCACTACCCACCTGTACACCTTGCTGCCGATCATCGAAGCCGCCGACGTGACCGGGCATGACGCCGCCGAAGTGGCCAAGGCCTACTTCGCCGTCGGCAGCGCCCTGGACCTGCCGTGGTACCTGCAGCAGATCAGCGATCTGCCAGTGGCCAACAACTGGCAGGCCCAGGCCCGCGAAGCCTTCCGCGATGACGTGGACTGGCAGCAACGGGCGATCACCATCTCGGTCCTGCAAATGGCCGATGCGCCACAAGACATGGAAGCCCGCGTGGCCCTGTGGCTTGAGCAGCACCAGGACATGGCGGATCGCTGGCGCGCCATGATGGTGGAAATCCGTGCTGCAGTGGGCACGGACTACGCCATGTACGCGGTGGCCAACCGTGAGTTGCTGGACCTGGCGTTGAGTGGTCAGTCGGTGTTGCAACCGGCTTGATGCCTCGCTAAACCAAAAGCCCCCGTATCGTGAGATGCGGGGGCTTTTTATTGGCACACCATTTATCAAACAACAAGGGGCAAGTGTGGGAGCGGGCTTGCTCGCGAATGCGGTGCATCAGACACGTATGTGTTAACTGACTCACAGCATTCGCGAGCAAGCCCGCTCCCACATTTTGATCTTCGTACGCTCGAGGTTAGTGGTGTTTGAGTAATTTGCGCTCTAGGTGATCCAGGTGTTGCGTCATCAGCGCTACTGCGGTGGTGGAGTCGCGCTGTTCCACGGCATCCACAATCGCCACATGCTCCTGCCACGCGCAATAGGTGCAGGCCTTGGCTTCAAATTGCGCAATGATCAACGACGTCAACGGCACCAGGCTGTTGAGAAACTGGGCCAGTGGCGCATTGCCAGCCATGTGCGCCAGTTGCAGATGAAACTCTCCGGAAAACCGGATCGCCGGCCCCCGCTGATCACGCTCAATGGCGTCGCGCTCCTGGGCAATCAGCTCGCGCAGTTGGCGAATCTGCATCGCGGTGGCCTGGGCGCAGGCCAGTTGCACCACGGTGATTTCGGTGAGGCGCCGGGCTTCCAGGATCTGCCGTGTGTGCTGGGCATCCGGCGCGGCGACCTGGGCGCGCTGGTTGGGGCGCAGGATGACCACTTGCTGATGGGACAGCTTGGCCAGCACCCGGCGAATTACGCTGCGGCTCACGCCAAAGAGCTCGCCCAGGCCTTCTTCGGTGAAGCGGCTGGCGGGCGCAATGCGTTGCTCAAGGATGGCGTCGAACAAGCGTGGGTAGATGTCGTCCACCGAGGGCTTTTTTTCGGGCGTCCAGCGTAAGGACGTGAGGGTGCAATTGCGTTGCAGGGCGTGAGCGTTCATGGCCGGTCTCCGAAAATCAACTGCCCAGACGGTCGTCCGGGATATTCAAGCGAATGCCCATGCGCAGGCCTTCCTGCAGGATGTGCCGGCGCATTTCGGCACTGGCCAGGGCGCTGTTCTTGTTGCGGATAGCGCGTACCACGGCTTCGTTTTCTTGCAGGCGTTCGGCCAGGTGTTCTGGCGAGTTGCGCAACACCTGGGCGCTTTGTTTGAGCGCGGTGCTGGTTTGCTGCACCACGTTCTGAAAGATCGGGTTGGAAGTCAGGGCGAACAGCTCTTCATGGAAGTCGATATAGGCGTTCATGCCGGCTTCGGCATCGCCTGCATCGAGAGCCTCGCGCATGTCCATCAGGGTCAGGCGCAGTTGGCCGATTTCCTTGCTGCTGATGGACTGGGCCACCAGGCCGACGATGAAAGGTTCGAGGGTGTAGCGCAGTTGCAGGATGTCCTCGAGGCTGGCATCGGCCACGGCGTCGCTCGATTGCGGCTCGCTGACGCTGGTTTCCAGCACGACCACGCCTTTGCCCGGCATGGAGCGCACCAGGCCGAGGGTCTCCAGCACGATCACCGCCTCGCGCAGGCTCGGGCGACTGATGCCCAGCTGTTCGGCCAGTTCACGCTGGCCAGGCAGCATTTCACCGCGGCGCCACTGGCCTCGCGCCAAGGCGGCGCGCAGTTTTTCTACCACTGAATTGACGACGGTTGAGGTGCTGATCACGTCGTGCGCTCCTTGATGTTGTTCATACGATTGCCAAGCGGGCGGTGGTCAAAATGTGGGAGCGGGCTTGCTCGCGAATACGGTGTGTCAGTCACTGGATTTGTAAGCTGAACCACCGCTTTCGCGAGCAAGCCCGCTCCCACATTTGATCTGTGCCGCTCATAAGAGGGGTTAGAACTCCTGATGCGCCGGCAGCACCGGCTTCTTGGCCTGGAAGGCATAGCCTTGCTGGCCGTCGAGCACCTTGTTGGCGCGCTGGATATCAATGTCTTTTTCCCAGCGCGCAATTGCCACGGTGGCCACGCAGTTGCCGATCAGGTTGGTCAGCGCCCGACCGATGCCCATGAACCAGTCCACCGCCAGCACCAACACCAGGCCGACCACCGGAATCGCCGGGATCGCCGTGAGCGTTGCCGCCAGAATCACCAATGCCGAGCCTGGAATGCCATGGGCGCCCTTGGAGGTGATCAACGATACCAGGAGGATGGTCAGCAAGTCGGTCATCGACAGCGGTGTGCCGGTGGCGTTGGCGATAAACACGATAGCCAGGGTCAGGTAGATGGAGAAACCGTCGAGGTTGAACGAGTAGCCTGTGGGAATCACCAGGCCCACGGTGGAGCTGCCGATACCCAGGTGTTCCAGCTTGCGCATGATCTGTGGCAACACCGCATCCGACGAAGCGGTGCCCATCACGATCAGTAGTTCTTCACGCAGGTACTTGAGCAGCGGCAACATGCGCAGGCCCGACAGGCGCATCACCAGCCCGAGGATCACCGCCACGAAGGCAAAGCAGGTCAGGTAGAAAAGCCCCACCAGGCTGCCCAGGTGTTGCAGCGAGTCCAGGCCATAGGTGCTGGTGGTGAAGGCGATGGCACCGAATACGCCAATCGGCGCCAGGCGCACGATCATGCCCATGATGCGGAAGATCACATGGCTCAATTCGTTGATCAGCCGCGAGATGCCGCTGGCCGCTTCGCCCACCAGGTTCAGCGCGCTGCCGAACAGCACCGAGAACAACAGCACTTGCAGCACGTTGTTATCGGCAAAGGCGCCGACCACCGAATTGGGGATCAATTCCATCAGGAACTGGCTGGTGCCGCGGATGTGCTGGCCCTTGTCGGCCAGTTCATTCAAACCGGCGGAAGAGAGTTGCTCCAGGTGAATATTGGCGCCGCTGCCAATGCCGGTGCTGAAGGCCATGATCAGGCCGAGCACCAGGGCGACGGTGGTCAGCATTTCAAAATAGATCACCGACTTGAGGCCGATGCGCCCGACCTTCTTCAAGTCGCCCGCGCCGGAAATACCGCTGACCACCACGCAGAACACGATCAGGCCAATCAGCATTTTGATCAGCTTGATAAAGCCGTCACCCAAGGGTTTGAGTTGCGAGGAGAATTCGGGAAGGGCCAGGCCGCAGGCGATGCCGAGCATCAGGCCAATCACGACTTGCAGGAAAATCGAACGCGAGCACCATCTGAGCATGGGAGGGATCTCTATTCGGTGCCCTGGTGGTTCCAGGGCTTAATTGTTGTGGTCTTACCGGTAAGTCCAGTGCGGGGCCAGTCTACGCTCGGTTTTTTTCAAATCACAAGCAAATATTTGGCGGTTGGCAGGTCCCGGTCTGACCAGTTGGTCGGTAAGCACGATGCTTGAGCGGTTGGCGGGGATTAATTTTTTTTGCGTATCATCGCCTTCGGCATACGAGGTGACGGATGGACCAACCAGGGCTGACAACCGACCAAGCAGGGCGCGTGTATTGCGCTTGGCGCACCGCAGCGCCTGCGTACCTGCATTACCACGACCACGAGTGGGGCGTGCCGGTGGCGGATGACATTGCGCTGTACGAGAAGATCTGCCTGGAGGGTTTTCAGGCGGGGATGGCGTGGATCACCATCCTGCGCAAGCGCGAAAACTTTCGCCAGGCGTTCGAGGGCTTTGATTTTTGCCGGGTGGCGCAGTACGACGAGGCGGACATCGAGCGGTTGATGAGCGACCCGGGCATTGTGCGCAACCGGGCGAAGATCGTCTCGGCCATCAACAATGCACGTCGGGCCTGTGAACTGGTGGAGGAGACCGGCTCGCTGGCGCGCTGGCTGTGGGCGTTTGAGCCCTGCGCAGAAGAGCGGCCGGCAGTGGTGGATATGGCTTACTGGACGGCCAATCCAACGTCACCCGCTTCGTTACGGTTATCCAAAGCCTTGAAGAAGCGCGGCTGGACCTTTGTCGGTCCGACCACGATGTATGCGTTGATGCAGGCGATGGGGATGGTCAATGATCATCTGGAGGGTTGCGAGTGCCGCACGCGCATTGAACACCTACGGCGCCAGTTCAAACGCCCCTGAATCACTGGCAGAGCAGAGTAAAACTGTGGGAGCGGGCTTGCTCGCGAAAGCGGTAGCTCAGGCAGCACATCTGTGACTGGCATACCGCATTCGCGAGCAAGCCCGCTCCCACACAAGCCAGCTCCCACAGGGGTTTTGTGGTGTTGCTGATTATTTGGGAAGCGGGGTAAGTACCTCAGCCTTGTCATCCAGCACCATCACCACCAGCAGTTTGGCCGGTTGGGTCTGGCTGGCATTGCTCGACTCAAAATGCCGCGAGCCGGCCGGTTCGTAGAACGATTGCCCGGCTTTGTAGGTAATCGCCTTTTCATCATTGACCCGCGAGGTGATCTGGCCTTCGAGCACATACGCCACGGCGGTGCCGGTGTGGCTGTGGGGCACGGTGGCTTGGCCGGGGGCGTAGTCCACGGTGAGCATGATGGTTTTCTTGCCCGGCACGTTGGTCAAGGCGTGCTCTTGCAGCACCTTGAGCGTTTCCTGGTTGTAGACCGGGTCGTGGGCAAATGCACTGAGGGAGGCGAGCATCAGTGTGGCAGCGAACAAGCGTTTCATGATGAGGGTTCCATCGAGTTCAAGACCGCTTCACCCTACGCCGCAGAGGGCCCGCCACCAATGACCAATGCGCCGGAAAACCGCCTAGCCAATCTGCAAGAGAATATCGCGAACCTTGTCCAGCGCCGGGTCAATGTCCAGGGTCTCGATGGCGCCGAACCCCAGAATCAGCCCCGAGCGCACCGGCAGGTCGTGAAAGAACACATCCAGCGGGTACAACCCCACCTCGACCTCCCGCGCCCGTTCCATCAGTAAGGGAATATTCACCGGCACCTTGCACAGTGCCGCCAGGTGAAAGCCCGCCACCGTCGGTACTGCCTCGAACCACGGCGACAGATCGCCCGCCAGACGCTGGAGTATGCGTTCGCGACGCCCCGCATAGAGGCTGTGACAGCGACGAATATGCTTGAGCAGGTAACCTTCACTGATGAACTTGGCCAGTGCCCACTGCGGCAAGGTAGCGCTGTGCTGGTCGGTCAATTTCTTGGCCTTGAGCACCGCACCGTAGATGGCCGGCGGCAGCACCGCATAGCCCAGGCGTAACTCCGGCGACAGGGTTTTGGAGAAGGTGCCGACGTAGGTAACCACGCCTCGGGTATCCATGCTTTGCAGGGAGTCCGTGGGGCGGCCTTCGTAGCGGAATTCGCTGTCGTAATCGTCTTCAATGATGATCGCGCCGAGCGCAATGGCGCGGTCCAGCAGGGCCTCGCGCCGCGCCTGGCTCATGGGCATGCCAAGGGGGAATTGGTGGGACGGCGTCACATAGATCAGGCGGGTGCCATCCGGGATCTGGTCGACCTGCAGGCCTTCTTTGTCGACGGCCACACTGGCAACATTGGCGCCCATCGCGACGAACAATTGGCGTGCGGGGCTGTAGCCTGGGTCTTCCATCGCGACCAGGCTGCCGGGCTCAAGCACCACGCGGGCAATCAGGTCCAGCGCCTGCTGTGCGCCGTTGGTGACCACGATATCGCCGGCCCCGCATTTGACCCCGCGAGAAAACGCGATATGCCCGGCGATGGCTTCGCGCAGGGCGGGCACGCCTTCTGGCTGGCTGTAAAAACCACTGTTCTGGGCGATACGACGCAACGCATCCTGGGTGCAACGCCGCCATTCGTCCTGGGGGAAGTGGTGGCGTGTGGTCGCGCCGCCGATAAATTCGTAGCGCAGGATGTCTTCACGGGCGGGGTGGCCCATGGGCGAGGGCAATGCCGCCCATTTGCCCAGGTTGGCGGCGCACGCCAGGTCGGTGGCGGTTTGCACGCGATCGGGTTGTGGCGCCCACGCGTTGACGAAGGTGCCGCGGCCGATCTTGCCAATCAGCAGGCCTTCGTAGGTCAAAGTGGCGTAGGTGTCGGATACCGTCTTGCGCGGGATGCCCAGTTGTTCGGCGAGCAGTCGGCTGGGGGGCAGTTGCGCGCCCGCCGACAGCCGCCCGGTGGCGATGGCTTGGCGCAATTGCTGATAAAGCTGGGCAGCCAGGTCCTTGCGGCCGGTAATGACGAGGTGCAGTTCCATGTTTCATCCTGGGACAGATCGATCTGCGCCAAGGTTACGCGCAAATCGATCTGAAAAAACCCAGGTGAGGTCAGGACAAGAAGCCACCGTCCACGTTGAGCGAAACGCCCGTGGTGTAGCTCGATGCGTCACTGGCCAGGTACAACACCGCTCCGGCCATTTCGCTGGGGTCGGCCACGCGCTTGAGCGGGATCTGCGCCAGGGCAACTTTCAGGATCGAATCGTTCTTGACCAGCGCCGAGGCGAACTTGGTATCGGTCAGGCCCGGCAGCAACGCGTTGCAACGGATACCGAACGCCGCGCACTCCTTGGCGAATACCTTGGTCATGTTGATCACGGCGGCCTTGGTCACCGAGTAGATGCCCTGGAACACACCCGGCGAGATGCCGTTGATCGAGGCCACGTTGATGATGCTGCCGCCGCCGTTCTCGCGCATCAGCTTGCCGGCTTCCACCGACATGAAGAAGTAACCACGGATATTCACGTCGACGGTTTTCTGGAACGCGCCGAGGTCGGTGTCCAGTACGTTGCAGAACTGCGGGTTGGTGGCGGCGTTGTTGACCAGGATATCCAGGCGGCCGAACTGTTCGCGAATGCCGGCGAACACCTGGGTGATCTGCTCCATTTCACCAATATGGCACGCAATCGCCGTGGCTTTGCCGCCGTCGGCGATGATCGCATCGGCCACGTGCTGGCAGCCCTCCAGCTTACGGCTGGAGACAATCACATGGGCGCCTTGCTGGGCCAGTAACTTGGCGATGGCCTCACCGATGCCACGGCTGGCGCCGGAAACAAACGCAATCTTGCCGTCGAGGTCGAACAGGTTGGTCTTGGACATGAGGGTTCCTTGTAGTTGCACTCAGAGCGCTGATTTGCCGATGACATTCAGGCTCATCTGCCCCAGCAGTGTGTTCATGTGGATGAACTGCGCGAAGCGTTTGTCCTGGGTCTGGCCATGGAAGAAGCGGTAGTAGATCTGCTGCACAATCCCGGCCAGGCGGAACAGGCCGTAGGTGTAATAGAAATCGAAATTGTCGACCTGGATGCCGGAGCGCTCGGCGTAGTAGTCGACAAACTGGCGACGGGTGAGCATGCCGGGGGCGTTGCTCGGCTGGCGGCGCATCAGTTGCACTGGGGCCGGGTCGGCGGCCTCGATCCAGTAGGCGAGGGTGTTGCCCAGGTCCATCAGCGGGTCGCCCAGGGTGGTCAACTCCCAGTCCAGCACGCCGATGATCTGCATCGGGTTGTGCGGGTCGAGGATCACGTTGTCGAAGCGGTAATCGTTGTGCACGATGCTGGAGGTGGGGTGATCGGCTGGCATCTTGTCGTTGAGCCAGGCGCGTACCGCCTCCCACTTTGGCGCATCGGGCGTCAGGGCTTTTTCATAGCGCTCGCCCCAGCCGCGAATCTGCCGCGCCACATAGCCTTCGGGCTTGCCCAGGTCGGCCAGGCCGCAGGCGGTGTAATCGACCTGGTGCAACTCGACGAACTTGTCGATAAAGCTCTTGCACAAGGCCTCGGTGCGGGTGGCGTCCAGGCCCAGTTCAGCCGGCAGGTCGGACCGCAGGATGATGCCGTTGACGCGCTCCATCACATAGAACTCGGCGCCGATCACCGATTCATCGGTGCAGTGCACGTAGGCTTTGGGGCAGTACGGGAAGCCATCTTTAAGCTGGTTGAGAATGCGGTATTCGCGGCCCATGTCGTGGGCAGACTTGGCCTTGTGGCCAAACGGCGGGCGACGCAGCACAAATTCCTGGCCTGGGTATTCCAGCAAGTAGGTCAGGTTCGACGCACCGCCCGGAAACTGGCTGATGGTGGGCGTGCCATCCAAGCCCGGGATATGGGCCTTGAGGTAGGGATCGATCAGGCTGGCATCAAGTTCTTCGCCTGGGCGAATCTGGGTCGATTGGTCGTTCAGCGCCATGCTTATCCCTTCTGCTTATTCTAAAGGCCTTGGACTATTTCCTAATCTAATGCGCACAGCCACCCAGCGACAAGGTCGGGGCGGCTTAATAGGTTAGCGTGTTGAAGCGTGATCAGCGTGCCTGATCGGTCATTTTGCAGGCGCTGGCAAGGCTATCGGTGTAAGCACGGGGCGGCCGGCAAAGTATTCAACCAGGTTGTCAGCGACGCGCTGCACCGTGTCATGGACCGCTTCCGGGGACAGCCCGGCCACGTGTGACGTCAGCACGGTATTGCTCAGGCGCTTGAGGGCATCGGGCACTGCGGGTTCATCGTCAAACACGTCCAGCGCGGCGCCGCCGATGCGTCGCTGTTCCAGCGCGGCGACCAGGTCGGCGGTCGCCACCACGCTGCCGCGGCCAATGTTGACCAGAAAGCCGTGCGGCCCCAGGGCGTCCAGGGCGTGGCGGTCGATCAGGTGGCGAGTGCTGGCACCGCCGGGCGTGGCCAGCACCAGGAAGTCCGAGGTGCGCGCCAGCTCCACGGCCGTCGCACAATAGGTGTAATCCACGTCATCGCGGGGTTGGCGGTTGTGATAACTCACCTCCATGCCGAACCCGAGGGCGGCGCGCCGGGCAATCTCCATGCCGACCGCACCCAGCCCGACAATCCCCAGGTGTTTACCGCTGAGGGAAGGGCGCATCACCTTCGGCCATTCGCCGCGCCGTACCGCCGTATCTGTCTGGGGAATGCCACGCACCAGCGCCAGCAACAACGCCATGGCGTGATCGGCCACCGAAGGGGCGTTCACGCCGGCGCCGTTGGTAACCACAATCCCACGGTTGCTCGCCGCCTGCAGGTCTACATGCTCGTAGCCGGCACCGATTACGCAGATGATCTCCAGCAGGGGCAGCGCGGCGATTTCCTCGGCGTAAAGCCCCAGCGGGCCACGGGTCAGCACAGCCTGAATCTGCCCACCATGGCTCTTGATCGCCTGGGCGCGTTCAGCGGGCGTCGGCGCCAGGATCACATGAAAGTCACTGCTTTCGATGATTTGCAGGTATTCGTTGATGGTTTCAACCAGGACCAGAACAGTGGTGGGCATCGCAAGGCTCTTCCTGAAGGGTTTGAGAGCATGAGTATGCGGGATTTGTAAGACAGAGCGTTTTATTGCGGTGGAAAAATTTCTTCGCTCGTAAGGCCTGTCTGATTTTACAGGCCGTCCATCCGCGCCCGCTTTTTTGCGCAAGACTTCAATGACTTTCCCACCAGCAGAGACGACATGGATGCCTGTTCCTGCCGCACCCGAAGAGATCGAATGGACACCCTATGGTTACAAACACTGCCCCTCGGCCCAGGTTCCCTGGAGAACAGTGATCGCCAGTACGCTGATTGGCCCCGCCAAGTACAGGCCAGGTATCGCTATTGAAAAGCTTGAAAGGGAGGCCTATAAAAACGGAACGCCCACTACCAATGGAAAACCTTGGAAAGTGATGGAGTTCTCCCACTGCATTGGGGCCAGCCATGGCAAACTCAGCCGCTGGGTGCGGATAGAGCTCAGCGCTGGTGCTATTCATGGTCACCCGATTTCTGAACAGGAATTCAGGAGGTTAACAAATTGATCTCGCTTAACTTTACCGGTGGCACAGTCACCCATGACGATCTGTCGCACCTGCAGGATATTGCAGTGGCCAAGCAGGTCGATCTGTTAAAGGAAGATATGCTCCAGGTGGAGTTCGCCGAGGGATTGTTACTGGATGTGGGTTGGTACCCAGAATTTGATGCGGCGGGTGGTTTTCGGATAAACGTCATCAAGAACTATGACTGGGACCTCCCACTTATGGCGTTGACGGCCCATGAAACCTCTGAATTGTTAGAAAAACTGGCCATTGCGCAGAACGCCATACAAAGCGAGCTGCGCAATCCAAACCTGGGCACCTCGGCCACTTAGCGAGTGCGCCAGCTACTGCGCAGTCCCCGTTTGCCGTGCCTGGGCTCGCTCTCTTTGCGCGATCGGCATGAAATCGTAGGTCGGGAAGAATTCTGTCTTGTAGACACCCCACGCGGTGTTCTCGATGGCCAGGTTGACTTGTGCCAGGCGCGACGCCGGTAAACGCAGCACGATGACTTGCCCGATGCCCATGGTGATATTCCAGCTGACGACTTCGACACCTTCCGGCGGGAAGACTTTGTGAAATTCCTGCTTGGCCAGCTGGGCTTTCAATTCGCTGAGCGGTCGTGATTGGTCGTGTTTAAGAAACACGGTCAACATGACGGTGTTATCGGGCGTGGCGGCGATGTTTTGGGTGGGCAGTGTCGTGCTGGCCTGTACCGTAGTTGCGCTGGGTAACAGCACGGCTGCCAGCAGTGCAGGCATTAATAGCGATTTGAATGAAATATATGGACTCATCATAAAGTGCCTCGTTTGTTGTTGGCTTTTATGGCTGGATATAAAGAAGGTGTTTAACTAGTTTGACATGTGAGTCTTTATCGGCCCTGTGTAAGGGGCATGTACAACGTAAATTCTAACGGGAGGGTTGGTCGCTACCATGTCGCGAGGGACTTCGCGAGAATACGTGAACTCGGTGCTGTCCAGTTTTTCCAGCCTTCTGACGATGGTGCGGTGCGGGCCTAGGTCAGGCACCAGGATGTGGGTCTGTTTGTCGCCAGTGACCAGGAAATAGCCGCCCCCGCCGTCGGGGTGTTTCGAGCGCCCCGTATCGGTGTAGAAGAACTCATAACGATTGCGCTGCGGGTCCCACATCGATATACCCACCACGCCGGGGTACTGGGCCTTGACGTCGTTTTCTGGCTCGCCCTCTATATAGACTTTGGTGGTCAGCCACTGGGGCGAGGAGGCCAGGGCACGTATATCCGCGTCGGGTTCAACAGGCTTGGCGTAAGTGGCAGGCGCGCCTAATAAGCCTGCAAAGAGCAGGCCGGTAACTGCAAGGGTGAGTCTTCGCATTGTCAAACTCCTTGAGCGTTGACTAAGTGTTGTTATCGTCTTTTTGGTTGGTGCGCGAAAATATTAGTTCGTGGATTTGTGCGCGCTCAATAGCTGTGTATGGTTCTGTAACAGTTGAGGTGTTGTATGAGTAATAATATGTTTTTGAAGGAGGTTAATTCTGAACTTGTTGTCGGACTCTTCTTGTGTGTTGAGTGCGTTAAAGGGAAAGAGCTATTTTTCGTACGACTCCTCAGTCATCCAAATCCTCCCTCAGGGCGGCCTCTGAACGGCTGCGCCGCCTAACCATTGCTCAGCTAAGTCTTTGCTTCTCCAAGAGAATCCCGGACAATCCGGCCCTTGTTTCGGCCAGGGCGCTGCCTGTCAGGTTTTTCTGACTCGTGCTGGCCGTGTGAATGCGGAGATCCGACCGGATGAATGATCAGGCCAATAGCGTCGACGAACGCTATGCAACGACACCTGCAACGCTCACAAGCTGGAGCCGCCAGGACACTACCTGGATGCTCGGGCTATTCGGTACCGCCATTGGCGCCGGTACTTTGTTCTTGCCGATCAACGCGGGCCTGGGGGGCTTCTGGCCGCTGGTGATCCTGGCGTTGCTGGCCTTCCCGATGACGTTCTTTGCCCACCGTGGGCTGACCCGTTTCGTGCTGTCCGGCCGTGAAGGTTCCGACATCACCGACGTGGTTGAAGAGCATTTCGGTATCAAGGCCGGTGCGTTGATCACCTTGCTGTACTTCTTTGCAATCTTCCCGATCCTGCTGATCTACAGCGTGGCGCTGACCAATACCGTCAGCAGCTTCATGGAGCACCAGTTGCATATCCTGCCGCCGCCTCGGGCGATCCTGGCGTTTGTGTTGATCCTGGGGCTGCTGGCCGTGGTGCGTTGTGGTGAGCAGGTGATCGTCAAGGCCATGAGCCTGATGGTGTATCCGTTTATCGTCGCCTTGCTGTTCCTGGCCGTGTACCTGGTACCGCACTGGAATGGTGGCATTCTCAGCACCGCGAGCGAAGTGCCGGCCCCCTCGGCGTTGCTTAACACGCTGTGGCTGGCGATTCCGGTGATGGTGTTCTCGTTCAACCATTCACCGATCATCTCGGCCTTTGCGGTTGACCAGAAGCGCCAGTACGGCGCACACGCCGAGGAGCGCAGTTCGCAGATCCTGTCCCGCGCGCACTTGCTGATGGTGGCGATGGTGCTGTTCTTTGTGTTCAGTTGCGTGCTGACCCTGTCGCCCGCGCAGTTGGCCGAAGCGAAAGCGCAGAACCTGTCGATCCTGTCGTACCTGGCTAACCACTTCGATAACCCGACGATTGCCTTTGCCGCACCGTTGATTGCGTTTGTGGCGATTGCCAAGTCCTTCCTGGGCCACTACATCGGTGCCAGCGAGGGCCTCAAGGGCCTGGTGGTCAAGACTGGCCGCCGTCCGGAGCCCAAGACCCTGGACCGCATGACCGCCGCCTTCATGCTGGTGGTGTGCTGGATCGTCGCCACGCTTAACCCGAGCATCCTCGGCATGATCGAGACCCTGGGTGGGCCGGTGATCGCGTCGATTCTGTTCCTGATGCCGATGTACGCCATCCGCAAGGTGCCGGCCATGGCCAAGTACCGTGGGCAGGCGTCGAATGTGTTTGTGACGGCAGTTGGTTTGGTTGCCATTACGGCGTTGGTGTATTCGCTGGTTGCATGAGCCCTGATGCGGTCTATCTGACTGTCCAGGATAGGTATCTACACAACTTTGTGGGCTGTAGCAGCAAACGGTAACCACGATGCGAAGCGAGCCGCTCTTGATCTTGCTCTTGATCTGCTTTTGATCTTAAGCGCCCCGTCAAACCACGCTGGCCGGAATTCGACAGGGATTTGGGGGGTAAACCGGCAGGGATGCCGGTTTAGCCGCCCCGCGCCATGGATGGCGCGTGGCTGCGGCCCCCCAAATCACTGGCGGATTACGGGCACACCGAGCCTAAGCGAGGTGCCGAGTGGTGGGGCAAGAGCGTTTTGCTTACTTTTGCGCTGTTCAAAAGTGAGCCGCCGTCAGGGCGGAACCCTAAGTGGCCGTTACCGCAGCAATGGATATGTACACAATCCAGCTGCGTTGACTGTGAGGCCGCCTTCGCGAGCAAGCCCGCTCCCACATTTGGATTGTGGGGGGGGGCAGGTGGATAGGTGTCGGCTGGCAGGCCGTCTTCGCAGGCAAGCCAGCTCCCACATTTGGATCGCGGTGCGTCAGTTAGATCAGCATCGTCTGTCAGGCCGTCACGGGAGCAAGCTCCCTCGCCACAGGGTCCGCAGCTCTCACATTTGTTTTGTGTTGGCAATAATGGTTAGTTCCACGCATAAAAAAACGCCGCGTACCTTGCGATACGCGGCGTTTTTCACATCAACACACCGTTAGGCTTGAATCACCGGGATGTTGGCGCTTGCTGCGATCTTGCGGAACTCAGCGATCTGGTCGAAGTTCAGGTAGCGGTAGACGTCACTGGCCATGGTGTCCAGTTTCGCCGCGTAGCCCATGTACTCTTCGACGGTCGGCAGGCGACCCAGGGTAGAGGCCACGGCCGCCAGCTCAGCCGACGCCAGGTAGACGTTGGCACCATCACCCAGGCGGTTCGGGAAGTTACGGGTCGAGGTCGACACCACGGTGGAGTTCGGCTCAACGCGTGCCTGGTTACCCATGCACAGCGAGCAGCCTGGCATTTCCATGCGGGCGCCAGCCTTGCCGTAGATGCCGTAGTAGCCTTCTTCGGTCAGTTGGTGAGCGTCCATCTTGGTCGGCGGCGACAGCCACAGACGGGTTGGCAGCTGGCCCTTGACCTGCTCCAGCAGTTTACCGGCAGCGCGGAAGTGACCGATGTTGGTCATGCACGAACCGATGAACACTTCGTCGATCTTCTCGCCAGCCACGCTGGACAGCAGACGGGCGTCGTCCGGGTCGTTTGGCGCGCAGAGGATCGGCTCGTTGATTTCCGCCAGGTCGATCTCGATGATTTCGGCGTATTCGGCGTCGGCATCGGCTTCCATCAACTCCGGGTTGGCAACCCAGGCTTCCATCGCTTGGGCGCGACGTTCCAGGGTGCGTGCATCGCCGTAGCCTTCGCCGATCATCCAGCGCAGCAGGGTGATGTTGGAGTTCAGGTACTCGGTGACGGACTCTTTGGAAAGCTTGATGGTGCAACCGGCAGCCGAACGTTCAGCCGAGGCGTCGGACAGCTCGAAAGCCTGTTCCAGCGTCAGGTCGTTCAGGCCTTCGATTTCCAGGATGCGGCCAGAGAAGGCGTTCTTCTTGCCTTTCTTCTCTACGGTCAGCAGGCCAGCCTGGATCGCGTAGTAAGGAATGGCATGAACCAGGTCACGCAGGGTGATGCCAGGTTTCATCTTGCCTTTGAAGCGCACCAGGATCGATTCCGGCATGTCCAGTGGCATTACGCCAGTGGCTGCGGCGAACGCGACCAGACCGGAACCGGCCGGGAACGAGATGCCCATCGGGAAACGGGTGTGGGAGTCGCCACCGGTACCGACGGTGTCCGGCAGCAGCATGCGGTTCAGCCAGCTGTGGATGATGCCGTCGCCTGGACGCAGCGATACACCGCCACGGGTCATGATGAAGTCAGGCAGGGTGTGG
The DNA here is from genome assembly GCF_002018845.1 of Pseudomonas sp. MF6394. Classification (NCBI taxonomy): domain Bacteria; kingdom Pseudomonadati; phylum Pseudomonadota; class Gammaproteobacteria; order Pseudomonadales; family Pseudomonadaceae; genus Pseudomonas; species Pseudomonas sp. MF6394. The sequence continues at coordinate 61,604 of NZ_MVOJ01000023.1, read as the reverse complement.
TGGGTGGTCACGTCGATCGGCTTCGGGTAAGCCGCGGTGTGGCAGAAGGACTGCATCACCAGGTCGGTCGAGAAGCCCAGGCACGCCAGGTCTTTGAGTTCGTCACGGGTCATTGGGCCGGTGGTGTCCTGGGACCCCACGGTGGTCATCTTCGGCTCGCAGTAAGTGCCTGGACGAACGCCTTTGCCTTCTGGCAGGCCGCAGGCCTTGCCGACCATTTTCTGTGCCAGGGTGAAGCCTTTGCCGGTGTCGACAGGCGCTTCAGGCAGCTTGAACAGGTCGGTAGGGCCCAGGCCCAGTTCGGCGCGGGCCTTGTCGGTCAGGCCACGGCCGATGATCAGCGGGATACGGCCGCCGGCGCGGACTTCGTCCAACAGCACCGGAGTCTTCATTTCGAAGGTGGTCAGGACTTCGTCGGTGCCGTGCTTGCAGACTTTGCCAGCATGCGGGTACAGGTCGATCACGTCGCCCATGTTCATGTTGGTAACGTCGAATTCGATTGGCAGTGCGCCAGCATCTTCCATGGTGTTATAGAAGATCGGAGCGATCTTGCTGCCGAAGCAGAAGCCGCCGGCACGCTTGTTCGGCACGTAAGGCACGTCGTCGCCGAAGAACCACAGCACCGAGTTGGTCGCCGATTTACGCGACGAACCGGTACCGACCACGTCGCCCACGTAGGCAATCGGGAAGCCTTGGCCGCGCATCTCTTCGATCTGCTTCATCGGGCCGGTCTTGCCTTGCTCGTCCGGCACGATGCCTTCACGGGCCATTTTCAGCATGGCCAGGGCGTGCAGCGGGATGTCAGGGCGGGACCAGGCATCAGGCGCAGGCGACAGGTCGTCGGTGTTGGTTTCGCCGGTGACCTTGAAGACGCGCAGGCTGATCTTGTCGGCCAGGGTAGGGCGGTTGCGGAACCACTCGCCATCAGCCCAGGACTGGATCACGCCTTTGGCGTGTTCGTTGCCGTTGCGGGCTTTTTCGGCGACGTCGTGGAACGCATCGAACATCAGCAGGGTGTGCTTGAGCTGGGCGGCCGCGACGGGCGCCAGTTCGGCGTCGTCCAGCAGCTCGACCAACGTCACGATGTTGTAGCCGCCTTGCATGGTGCCGAGCAGTTCAACAGCGCGTTTCTTGTCGATCAGGGGGGAAGTGGCTTCGCCCTTGGCCAGGGCAGACAGGAAACCGGCCTTGACGTAAGCGGCTTCGTCAACGCCTGGTGGAATGCGGTTGGTGATCAGGTCAACGAGGAATTCTTCTTCGCCAGCCGGAGGATTTTTCAGCAGCTCGACCAGGCCTGCGGTTTGTTCGGCGTTAAGCGGCTGGGGAACGATACCCAGTGCTGCACGCTCTTCGATATGTTTGCGGTAGGCTTCAAGCACAGTTATTACCCTCATCAGTGGTCCCACGGGACGCTCATCCAGAAATGAACGGCACGCATGCGCTCGGGGGCTTTTTGGGCCGCAAAGCCAGCGCTGCCGGCATTCCTTACAGAAGCTGCTTTCAAAGTTTTACGCCTGCAGAACGGAGCTGATGAGGGTTGGCGCGGGCTCTGACCTACCGGGTCGAACCTGCGCCAACACCGTTCTGAAGGAACGACTGTGCTCGTGACGCTTTGAAAACAGCTTCCAGCGGAGTATTGGCGCCTTACAAGGCCGGGTGATTCTACGGCAAAAAAAATCTAAAGGTAAGTTGCCTGCTCAAGTTTGCTGGGTGATCAACCTTAGACAAAGGGCTAACATGGCGCACTGTTTCGCGGATTTGCGTGTCGTTGCCCATGCCCAACCAAACCATCAAAACTCCCTGCGTCGGCCTGTGTTCCACGGTCTACGGCGATCTCGTGTGCCGTGGATGCAAGCGCTTCCACCATGAAGTGATCCAGTGGAACGGCTATAACGAAGAAGAAAAACGCGCGGTCTGGCTCAGGCTTGAGCAGCTGTTGGTGCAGGTCATGGCCGGCAAAGTGGAGGTTTTCGACCCCAAGACCCTGCGCGGGCAGTTGGAGCAACGCAAGATTCGCTTTGTGCTGCACCAGTCCGAGTATTGCTGGGCCTACCAGTTGATTGCCCGTGGAGCCCGGGTGATCAATAACCTGGAGGCCTATGGCATGGTGCTGTTGCCGGAGTTTCGCGACTGGGCGCTGCCGGAACTGCGCGATGCCATTGATCGCGAGTTCTTTATCTTGTCCGAGGCGCATTACCAGCGCTATATCGCACCGGGCTTCCTGAAGGATGCGCTGGGTAACTGACGGGCGCGGTCAATGTAGGAGCGAGCTTGCTCGCGAAAAACGCCAACGATAACGCGCGCTTCCTGAATAAACGCGGCGTCTTTAAGTTTTTCGCGAGCAAGCTCGCTCCTACAGTTGATCTTCAGTGTCAGGGCTTGGTGGCCAGCTCTTCCAGATGATCCATGAGCGTTTGCGGCTTGAGCACCAGCACATCGCTTTCTATCGCATCCAGTACCACTTCGGCCGTATTGCCAATCAGCGCCCCGGAAATCCCAGCGCGTGCCACCGTGCCGATGATCGTGACAGCGGCCTGCCATTTATGTGCAGCAAACGGAATGAGTACATCCGCTGGGCCTTCCTCTATGTGCAGGTGCGCATCATCGACGTCGAACTCAGCCTGGAATGCCTTGCACTGCTCGCGGTAGCGCGCCTCGATGGTTTCCTTGAGCTGAAAGGTCGGGTCGGCCGCCGACAGCATGGGCGACGGGTGGGCACTGATGACATGCAATTTGGCTTTGGCCAGGCTGGCGATATCAAAGCCATGGTCGATGATCGAATGGTGCAGCGAGCGGTGTTCGCCGTCTGTGTTGCCCACGTCGATGGCCGCCAGGATCACGCCGCCCGCCCAAGGAGTGGCGGTCTTGACCAGCAACACTGGCGTTGGGCAATAGCGCAGCAACTTCCAGTCCGCCGGGGTCAGCAGGGCTTTTTTCAGTGGGCTGTCGGGGAAGTGCTGCTTGATCACCAGGCCGCAGCCTTCGGCTTGCTGCACATCGATGATGGTTTCATGCAGGCTGTCGTTCCACGCTTGCTCGGTGGTGACGCTGTAGCCGTCTTCCGTCAAGCCTTGCTTGAGCAGGCTCAGCAGCGCCGAATGTTCGTGTTTTTTATCACAGACCAGCAAGTGCAGGTGCGCGTCGGTCACCCCGGCAATCAGCTTGGCACGTTTGAGTGCCAGGCTTTCGGAGTGCTCGGGCTCGATGACCACCAGGATGCTGCGGATGGCTTGCATGGTCGGGATCTCCAAAAAGGGCGGGCGTTGGATAACTATAGTTGCTGGCCGGCAGCCGTCATGTTGATACACATCAAAGCCGGTGGCTGGTGGTCTGCGGCGGGGTCGGTATAATCGGCGCCCTTTTGTATCCTTTGCCCGTGAGCCCGATGAACCTGCCCGAAATCCATGAATTCCTCGGCTGCCGCACCCCCGATGCCTGGGTACAGGCCGCATTGGCCGATCAGGAAACCCTGCTGATCGACCACAAGAACTGCGAATTCAAAGCCGCCAGCACCGCCTTGAGCCTGATGGCCAAGTACTACGGCCACGTTGACCTGATCAACATGATGTCGCGCCTGGCCCGCGAAGAGCTGGTGCACCACGAGCAGGTCATGCGCCTGATGAAAAAGCGCAAGGTCGAGCTGCGTCAACTGCACGCCGGCCGTTACGCCTCGGGTTTGCGCAAGGTGGTGCGCAGCCATGAGCCGGTCAAGCTGGTGGATACCCTGGTGGTAGGCGCCTTTATCGAAGCGCGCAGTTGCGAACGTTTCGAAGCGCTGGTGCCGCATTTGGACGAAGAACTCGGCAAGTTCTACTTCGGCTTGCTCAAGAGCGAGGCGCGGCACTTCCAGGGCTACCTGAAGCTGGCCTACCAGTACGGCGACGCCAAGGACATCGCCCAGGTGATCGAGCGGGTGCGGGCCACCGAGCAGGAGCTGATCGAGTCACCCGACGTCGAGTTCCGCTTTCACAGTGGCGTGCCAGCCTGAGGCCACGGCCACACCGATCAAGGCGGTGATCCCCGCCAGCAGCAGGATCACCGTTGGCGTGCCCAAAGGCGCTGCCAGCACGGCAATCATCAAGCCCGCCAAGGGCTGGGCGAGGTTGTTGAGCAAGGTCATCACGCCGACTGTCTTGCCGAAGTCCTGCGCCGGGATCACCCGTTGGCGGGTGCTGCGAAGATACACGTTGAACATCTTGTCGAAGCCGCTCACCAGCAGGAAGCCCACCGCGTAGGCCCACACGCCGGGGCTGAGCGCGGTGATCAGCGCGCCGACGGTGATCATCGAATACGACAGCCCGCCCAGCACCTTCAGCTTCAGTGATGAGCGCGCCAGGTAGAACAGAATAGCGATGGTCGCCAGCGCCCCGGCGGCTTGCAGCAGGGCATAGGCGTCTTTGCCCGCTGCGAAGTGGCCGGTGACCATGGCGGCCGAGGTGGCCAGCGTCACCCCGACTATCAGGTTCACGCCGACCGCCAGGACGATGATGCGCTTCAACTCCACCCGGCTGAAGATGTGGCCGAAGGCGGTGCGCAGGGGTTGCAGCCAGATACCCGGGTGCTGTTGGTGTATTTCCAGGTTCACCGTGGTGTTGCGCTGCCAGATCAGCATCGCCAGGTCCGCCAGCACAAACAGCACGGCCACCCCCAGCACCACCCAAGGCCACGCCCAGACTTCCAGCACCAGCGCCGCCACCAACGGCCCGAGCACCAGACCACTCTGGTCGGCGATTTGCGAATAGGACAAGGTCTTGGCATAGGTGTACTGCCCGAAGATATGCGGCATCACCACCTCCCGCGCCATGATGCCCTGGGTGGTCAACACGCCGCACAATGCGGACAGCATCACCAGCCAATGGATGCCGTCGAACAGCCCATAGCACGCCATCGCCACCACACACGCCAAGGCCCGATACACCTGGCTGATATGCAGGATACGCACCGGTGAAAACCTGTCGCACAGTGCGCCGCATACCGGAAACGCCAGGTAACGCGGCAGCGACTCGACAAAAAACGCCAAACCCGCCCACGACACGCTTTGGGTGGTCTGGAACACGATCAAGGGCACGATAAATAGCAAAATCTGGTCGGCCAGTCGTGAAAGGAACAGCGAAATGAAGAACGCCAGGTAATCCTTGCGCATGGAACTCCCTGTCAATGGCGTTAAAAACTGCAGGCTATTTGTTAAAAACTCTTAAAAGCATGAAGCTTCTTCGCGGGGTGCTGGCCAGCGGCTTCTGTCGGCCAGCTTGCCACCTATAATGGCCCTTTTTCAATCCGCGCATCCACACTGAGAACTTATGGAAAACCTGGGTCTGGGCAAGGTCCTGCTCGTTGAGGACGATGAAAAGCTGGCAGGGCTGGTCTCGCATTTTCTGTCGCAGCATGGTTTCGAGGTCCGGGTGGTGTACCGGGGGGATGAAGCCTTGGCGGCGTTCGTGGATTTCAAGCCGAAGATCGTCGTGCTCGATCTGATGCTGCCGGGTCAGAGCGGGCTGCATGTTTGCCGCGAGATTCGCAACCTGTCGGACACGCCCATCGTAATCCTCACCGCCAAGGAAGATGACCTGGACCATATCCTTGGCCTTGAGTCCGGTGCTGACGATTACGTGATCAAGCCGATCAAACCGCCGGTATTGTTGGCGCGCCTGCGTGCGTTGCAGCGCCGCCAGGTGCCCGAGCCCACGGTGCGCGGCGCTCTGGAGTTCGGCCGCTTGTCGATTGATCGCAGTTGCCGGGTGGTGCGCCTGGGCGACGAAACCATTGACCTCACCACCATGGAGTTCGAGTTGCTGTGGTTGCTGGCCAGCAGCTCGGGCAAGGTTCTGTCCCGTGACGATATCCTCAACCGCATGCGCGGCATTGCCTTTGATGGGCTGAACCGCAGCGTAGACGTGTACATCAGCAAACTGCGCGGCAAGCTCAATGACAACCCCCGCGAGCCGGTGTGCATCAAGACCATCTGGGGCAAGGGCTACCTGTTCAATCCGTTCGCGTGGGAGGTGTAGATGCTGCGCTTGTATCTGCGCCTCTATTTGATTCTCGCGCTCGGCCTAGCCGGGTCGATCTGGCTGGTGAACTTCGGCCTGGACACCTACATGCCCGAGTCCAACGAGACCTACAATCGTGAAGCCCTGCGCGGACCGGCGTGGGCCTTGGTGGAACAGCTGCGCCCCGTGCCGGCAGAGGCGCGCCAGGCACGCCTGGACGAACTGCAACCGCATTACGGCTTGCGACTCAAACTGGTGCAACGCGACACCCAGGATTTGAGCGAACGGGAACAGAAACTCCTGGCGGCTGGCCAGGTGGTGGTGCGCGAAGACTTCATGAAATTTCTCGCGCCTATCGACGACGGCCCCCAATTGCTCGAAATCAAATTGCCGGAAGAACCCAAGTGGTTGTACCTGTGGGCCTACGGCTTCCTGGGCGTGAGCCTGGCCATTGTTCTGTATTTCTGGGTGCGCCCACACTGGCGCGACCTGGAGCACATTCGCCTCGCGGCGCAACGTTTCGGTGACAACGACCTGGGGTCGCGCATCCTGCTGCCGAGCCGTTCCACCGTGCGTTCCCTGGCCGGGCATTTCAACCAGATGGCCGAGCGCATTGAGGGTTTGATCGCCAACCAGCGCGAACTCACCAACGCGGTCTCCCATGAATTGCGCACGCCGATTGCGCGGTTGTCATTCGAGCTTGATCAACTCAGGCAACAAAGCGACCCACGGCAACGCCGAGCGCTGATCAACGACATGTACGCCGACCTCGGTGAGCTGGAAGAAATGGTCTCCGAACTGTTGACCTATGCCAGCCTTGAGCCGGGCGCCACCCGGGTCACCCGTGAGCATATCGAGGCCCACAGTTGGCTCGACAGTGTTATAGGCGCCGTGGCCCTGGAGGCCGAGGCGCAAGGGGTGCAGTTGTCGCTGCGCACCTGCGAGGTGGACGTTATCCAGATCGAGCCACGCTTTATGGCGCGGGCCGTGATCAACCTGCTGCGCAACGCCATTCGTTATGCCGACCACCGTGTGGAAGTGTCGCTGGTCAAGTTTGGCAGCGGTTACGAAGTGCGGGTCAACGACGATGGGCCGGGGGTGCCGCTGGAGGGCCGCACAAAGATATTCGAACCCTTCCTGCGCCTCGACGCCAGCCGCGACCGCCGCACAGGCGGGTTTGGCCTGGGCCTGGCGCTGGTCAAGCGTGTCAGCCAGTGGCATGGCGGGCAAGTTGAGGTGCTGGATTCGGAATGGGGCGGGGCGTCGTTTCGGATGACGTGGGCATATGCCGAGTAAAGGGGCCTGCCCCAACGTCATCCTGTAGGAGCTCGCTCGCGAAACACTCACAGGCGCCGCGTTTATCCAGAAAACACGCGTTATCGTTGACGTTTTTCGCGAGCAAGCTCGCTCCTACAGCAACTGCGTTACCGCGGCAAACGCCGCCTGGCGCCGTTGTTCCCAGCCCCCGCGAATCACCACCAGTGGCTGTTGGTGCTGCTGCATCCATTCCAGACTGGCCTGGAAAAACGCCTGCCTATCCGCCAGTTCCGGCTGGCAGCGCTGGCCGTCGGCACTCCATTCCACGTCTTCGGGGGAGAGCAGCAGGTGCAGGTCGTAATGCCGCGCCAGGAGTTCGTCATCCAGCCAGCCGGGGTAGTCGCCGAACAGGGTCTGGCTCCAGAGCCTGTTGGTGAGCAGGTGGGTGTCGAGGATCAGCAACGCGGGGCGTTTGGCGCGGGCGGCATCCTCCCAGGCCAACTGGCCTTGGGCAATGGCCGGGATATCCGCCAGGGTGGTGTCGCGCTGATGCTGATCGATGAAGTAGCGCACATATTCCCCTACCATCAACCCGCCGAAGTGCGCGTGCAACTGCGCCGCCAGCCAGCTCTTGCCGCTGGATTCGGGGCCTGCCAATACCACCACCTTCATGCGCGCAACGCCGGGTCGGCGCGCCACTCGCGCCAGCCTTGCACGGCAATCACGGTAAACAGTGCGTAGAGCGCGGCGGTGAGGTAGAGGCCTTTGTAAAGGAACAGGCCGACGAAGATCACATCCACCACGATCCACAATGCCCAGCACTGCACACGTTTTTGCGCCATCCACATCTGCGCCACCAGGCTGAAACCGGTGAGCGCGGCGTCGAGCCAAGGCTGGGCGGCGTCGGTCCAGTGGGCCATGGCGGCGCCCAGCAGCAGACTGCCGACGGCACCCACAGCCAGGCTGGCCATGATCGCCGGCACGCCCAGGCTCGTGACCTGGCGGCCCTGCTTGACCTCGCCGGCGCGGGTCCACTGCCACCAGCCATACACCTGCAAGGCCGCATAGACCACTTGCAGCAGCATGTCGGAGTAGAGCTTGACCTCAAAGAACACCCAGGTGTAGAGCAGCACCATCACTAGGCCGATGGGCCAGCACCAGGGGTTTTGTTTGACCGTCAGCCAAACGGCGATCACCCCCAGGGCGGCGGCAAACAGTTCAAGCCCGGACATGGCGGATCCTTGGGGGAGTGGGAGAGGGCGGTGATTGTACCTAGAGGCCGGCGATCTTCAAACGTGCACCGCCGACGCTAAGGCCAGCCCCCGCCCATCGGGGGATTGCCGGCTTCAGTTATCCATCGCATTCAAGATCGCATAAGCCACTTTCACCCGCTCGGCATTCGGGTAGTTCTTGTTCGCCAGGATCACCACACCCATGTCCTTGTTTGGCACAAACGCCACATAGGCGCCAAAACCGCCGGTGGAGCCGGTTTTGTTGTAGAGCACGTTGGCAGGCTGCGCCTGGGCGGGTTTGAGCCAGTTAACCTTGTGCGGCTCCATCGCCATCGGTGTGGAGTTGCCCTCAAGCAACGCTTGCAGCGCGACGGGGTAGGGGTAGCGTTCCCAGCCCAGGCCCTGGGTCATGCCGTTGACGGTGTAGTAGCCGGCGTGAGTGGTGGCAATGGCCTGCTGCACTGGTTGCTCCAGGGTTTGCGGGTGCATGTTCGCGATCACGTAGCGGGCCAGGTCCTGGCTGCTGCTTTTGAGGCCGTAGGCTTCGAAGTCCAAGGCGCCGGGGTTGACGCGAACCGGTTTCTGCTGGCTGTCATAGCCCTGGGCGTATTGGCCGGCCTTGTCGGCAGGCACGCGCGTGTAGGTGTTGGTCAAGCCCAGCTTGGGCAGCAGGGTTTTTTCCATGGCGACGGTGAACGGCAGGCCCAGGCTTTTTGCTGTCACGTAACCGAACAGGCCAATGCTGGGGTTGGAATACAGGCGTTGTTCCCCCGGCGCATAAGTGGGTTTCCAATGCTGGAAATAATCCATCATGGTGGTGGCGCTGTCGGCGGCATCCGGAAACTGCAGCGTCAGGCCGCCGGGGGTATAGGTCGCCAGTTGCAGCAGGCTGATGCGATCGAACGCGCTGCCAGCCAGCACCGGCAGGTGTTGGCTGGTCATGTCCGACAGCTTGAGCTTGCCGATAGCCTGGGCATACCCGCCGAGGGTGGCGTTGAAGGTTTTGCTCACTGAGCCGATTTCGAACAGGGTGTTTTCGGTGACGGGTGCCTGAGTGTCCTTGGCGGCGACGCCGTAATTAAAGTATTGCACCTTGCCGTGTTGGACGACCGCGACCGTCAGGCCGGCGATGCCTTGCTGTTTCATCAGAGGGGGGACGTGGCTGTCCACGACCTGGCGCATATCGGTGGCGGCCATGCAGCTGCCGGCCCCAAGCAATAAGGCTGAGATCGCATATTTTTTCAGGGTGTGTTTCATGCTTCGCTTCCATGTAAGTAAAGGCAATGACGATCGGAGCCTGCGCAGGCGTGGCAAATGTAGGTGGATTTCCCGGAGCGGGCAAACGATGATATCTCGCACCAGCCATTAGAAAAATTTGGGCCAAGCCATGTTGCGTTCCCACCTGCCGCTCAATGCCTTGCGCGCCTTTGAAGCGTCGGCGCGTCATTTGAGCTTTACCCGTGCGGCCATCGAGTTATGCGTGACCCAAGCGGCGGTCAGTCATCAGGTCAAAAGCCTCGAAGCGCAACTCAACGTCACGCTGTTCAAGCGCCTTCCACGGGGCTTGATGCTCACCAGCGAAGGCGAATCCCTGCTGCCCGTGCTGCGTGAGGCCTTCGACCGTATTGCCCTGACCTTGGATCAGTTTGAAGGCGGGCATTACCGTGAAGTATTGACCGTGGGGGCGGTCGGTACCTTTGCGGTGGGCTGGTTGTTGCCGCGCCTGGCGGATTTTCATAGCCGCTACCCGTTGATCGACTTGCGCTTGTCCACCCACAACAACCGCGTGGATGTCGCCGCCGAGGGCCTGGATTATGCCATCCGCTTTGGCGCTGGCGCCTGGCACGGTACTGATGCCTGCCCTTTGCTTGAGGCGCCGTTGACGGTGTTGTGCGTGCCGCAGATTGCCGAGCAATTGCGCAGCCCGGCTGACGTGTTGAAGCACACCTTGCTGCGTTCCTACCGTGCCGATGAGTGGAACCTGTGGTTCCAGGCCGCCGGTTTGCCCAGCGATACCCGGGTGCCGCGCAGCGTGGTGTTCGACTCCTCGCTGGCGATGATGGAGGCCGCGCTGCAAGGGGCTGGCGTAGCACTGGCGCCAGCCTTGATGTTCTCGCGGCAATTGGAGAGCGATGTGATCCGCCAGCCGTTAGAGGTGGGGATCACGACGGGCAGCTATTGGCTGACGCGCTTGCAGTCGCGGGCTGAGACGTCAGCGATGGTGGCGTTCAAGGGGTGGTTGCGCGAACGGGTGGGTGTGTAGCCACTGGATAGGGTGGGTCACAGGGGACTTTTGTGAAACTGCCCGCAACGGGTGCAAGCGTTTCATAACTGTGTTCGCCATGTTGCACGCACAGCCAGTAATCGCCATAAGCATCCACGTGGTCGACTTTCCATACCAGGCCGCTTTCGAAAAAGAACCGATAGAGACCCTGTTCCTGCGGGCTGATTTCTGCGTTAGGCACGCAGGTGATCTGCAGGCCGAAGTCCAGCCAGGTCAGCTTATAGCTCTCGGTAAATTGCTCGCTCAGCCCCAGACAAATCTCACAGGCCATCTTCAAGTGTTCCTTATGCAGGGTGTCTGATCACGGTTGTCACTACGGCGCCGGATCAAACCTCGCGCCCATGGGCGGCGGCAGCCAGTTGCCCGGTATCAACGCGCACGAACACCGAGTCGCCGACGGCGGTGAGCACGCTGCCTGCATACACTTCGCAGACCACACGGCTTTTGCGCCCGACTTCGCCTTCGACCCGAGCGCGCAGGACCAGTGGCACACCCATGGGCGTGGGCTTGATGAATTTGATCCCTAGGTTGCCGGTGACGCAGTCGATGCGCGGCAGGCTGCCGGGTTCACGCTGTTCGGCGCGGTAGTGGTAGGCCATGGCGGTCCAGTTGGAGTGGCAGTCCACCAGCATGGCGATCAGGCCACCGTAGACCAGGTCTGGCCAGCCACTGTATTTAGCCTCGGGTTGGTGCTCGGCAATGACGTGTACGCCATCGTCATCCCAGCGGCTCTTGATGTGCAGGCCATGGGGGTTGCTGCTGCCGCAGCCGTAGCAGATGCCTTCCGGCGCCGTGGTGTCCTGGAGAGAAGCGCTGTGCATGCAGAGTCCTTATTGTTTTTTGGGGCGACGCTTCTATTTAGCAGGCCAGGGGTTAGCGAGCAAACTTCTTCGCCCCGGCCACGCAGCCGATCACCGCCACCGTCACCAGCACCATGCCCAGGCTGACCTGTTCATGCAGCAAACCCGCCGCCAGCGCCAGGCCGAAGAACGGTTGCAGCAACTGCAACTGGCCGACCGCGGCAATGCCGCCCTGGGCCAGGCCGCGGTACCAGAACACAAAGCCGATCAACATGCTGAACAACGCCACGTAGCCCAGGCTCAACCACGCCGGCAGGCTGATACCGCTGAGGGTGGCAGGCGCCAGCAACAGGCTCAACGGCGCCACCACCGGCAGCGACATCACCAGCGCCCAGCAGATCACCTGCCAGCCGCCCAGGCTGCGCGACAGCTTGGCGCCTTCGGCATACCCCAGGCCGCACACCAGCACCGCCAGCAGCATCAGCACATCGCCTGCGGGTGCGGCGCTCAAGCCTTGGGCAACGGCATAACCCATCACCAACAGGCTGCCCAGGATCGAAAACAACCAGAACACCGGCCGCGGCCGCTCACCGCCGCGCAGCACGCCGAACACCGCCGTGGCCAGCGGCAGCAGGCCAATAAAGACGATGGAGTGGGCCGAGGTCACGTACTGCAAGGCCAGGGCCGTCAGCAGTGGAAAGCCGATCACCACGCCAAGCGCAACGATGACCAGCGGTGCCCATTGCTGGCACGTGGGGCGTTTTTCCTTGAATAGCCACAGCAGGCACAACCCCAGTAGGGCTGCGAGGGTGGCGCGGATCATGGTCAGGAACACCGGGTCGAACTCCATCACCGCCACGCGTGTGGCCGGCAGCGAGCCGCTGAAAATCACCACGCCGATAAAGCCGTTGATCCAACCCTGGGTGCTGTTGTCCAGAGTGCGTAGGCGAGAAGTGCGTTCCATGGGGGCGTCCTGAAAAGGCAGTTGCGTGCTGGGCATCCTAGGATTGAAGATTAAGACAATCAAAAAATTGTCATGGATACATCCTTATGCCCCGTGCTCGCTACAAGTCGCTGGTCGATACCTTCGCCGAGGCCATCCGCAGCGGCCAATTGCTGCCCGGCACACGGCTGCCCACCCATCGGCAATTGGCCGCCGAGCATGGCCTGGCGCTGGTCACCGCCAGCCGGGTGTACAGCGAGCTGGAAGCCATGGGCCTGGTCAGTGGCGAGACCGGCCGCGGCACCTTCGTGCGTGAGATTGCCTTACCGCCGGGGCAGGGCAGTGGGCAGATGACGGTTGCGGCGGGGTTGCTTGACCTGAATTTCAACTACCCGTCTTTGCCGGGCCAGGCCGAGCTGTTGCGCACGGCGTTGCGCCAACTTGCCCTGTCTGGCGATCTGGAGGCGTTGCTGCGTTACCAGCCCCATGCCGGTCGCGTGCACGAGCGCGCCGCCGTGGCCCGGCACTTGTTGAACCGAGGGCTGACGGTGCAAGCCGAGCAGGTGCTGGTGGTCAGCGGCGCCCAGCATGGCCTGGCGGTGAGCATGATGACCTTGCTCAAGCCTGGGGATGTGGTGGCGGTGGATGCGCTGACCTATTCGGGCTTCAAGGTGCTGGCCGAAACCCTGCACCTGGAGCTCGTCGCCATCCCGGTCACTGCCAGCGGCCCGGACCTGGACCGCCTGCACAGCCTGTGTCGCCAGCGCCCGGTGCGAGCGGTGTACAGCATGCCGACCCTGCATAACCCGCTGGGCTGGGTGATGAGCCTGGCGCAGCGCGAGCGTTTGGTGGCAATCGCCCGGCAGCACAACTTGATGATCATCGAAGATGGTGCCTATGCGTTTCTCGCCGAAGACGCACCGCCACCTTTGGCGACTCTTGCACCGGAGCGCACGGTGTACATCGGCGGGCTGTCCAAGAGTGTCGCCACCGGGTTGCGCGTGGGCTTTATCGCTGCGCCTATGGCTTGGGTAAACGGCCTGGAGCGCACGATCATGGCCACCACCTGGAACGTGCCGGGGGTGATGAGTGCGATAGCGGTGGGCTGGCTCGAAGACGGTACGGTGACGCAACTGGAGGCGCAAAAGCGCGCGGATGCCCAGGCCCGCCAGGCATTGACGGCGCAGGTGCTGACCGGTGTGAAGACCATCAGCCACCCATCCTCCTACTTTCTGTGGCTGCCGTTGGCCGAAGATGCCCGCGCCGATCAGGTCGCCATGACCTTGCAGCGTGCGGGCATCTCTGTTTCAACCGCTGAACCGTTCGCGGTTTCGGCCCAGGTGCCCCACGCGCTGCGCCTGGCTCTGGGGTCGGTGCCGATGGCGGCGTTGCGGGAGGCGCTGGTGAAAGTGCGCAAGGTGGTGGTGTGGTGAATCAAGGCCCAGCGACAGGGCTTGATTTGAAATACGGCAAAAATGTGGGAGCTGGCTTGCCTGCGATGGCGGCCTCACAGTCGACACCGTAATACCGAGTACATATCCATTCCTGCGGTAACGGCCACCTAGGGTTCCGCTCTGACAGCGGGTCACTTTTGGAAGGACCCAAAAGTAACCAAAAGGTCCTCGCCCCCCCACTCGGCACCTCGCTTGGGCTCGGTGTGCCCGTAATCCGCCAGTGATTTGGGGGGCCGCCGCCACGCGCCATCCATGGCGCGGGGCGGCTAAACCGGCATCCCTGCCGGTTTACCCCCCAAATCCCTGTCGAATTCCGGCCAGCGTGGTTTAACGGGGCGCCCGAGATCAAGAGCAGATCAAGATCAAGGGCGGCTCGCTTCGCATCGTGGTTACCTGCCGCACATGTGACATCTCTGTCGATTGAACGGCCGCCATCGCAGGCAAGCCAGCTCCCACATGGAGTCGGCGCTGCGGCCAATTCTGTAGGAGCGAGCTTGCTCGCGAAAAACGTCAACGATAACCCGTGTTTGCTGAATGAACGCGGCGCCAGTGAGTTTTTCGCGAGCAAGCTCGCTCCTACAAAAAAGCCTTAACTGACTGGCATTAAGGCAAGCCAGCCACAGGTTGACCGCGTTTAGCGGGCTGCCAGCGGTGGCGTACGCGGCGGGATCATGCGTTTGCTGCCGGTGGCTTCGAACGCCGAGGCGAAGCGCAACAGCGCCGAATCGTCATAGGCGCGCCCGGCGAAGGTCAGCCCCACTGGCATGCCGATGTCTGCCATCACGCCCATTGGCACGGTGACGGTGGGCACGCCCAGGTGGCGGATGGCGAGGTTGCCGTTGGCGACCCATACGCCGTTGCTCCAGGCGATATCGGCAGACGCTTCGTTCACATCGGCATCCGCCGGGCCTACATCGGCCACGGTGGGAAACAACACGGCGTCGAGCCCAAGGGAGTTCATCCAGTCTTCCAGGTCCAGGCGCCGGGTTTGTTCCAGGCCGCGCAGGCCATCGGGCACGGTGCTGATCTGGTCCCATGGGGTGATGCCGCGTTGGGCCATGCGCACGTATTCGTCCATGCCGGCGGCCAGGTCGTCTTCACGGTTGGGCAGGGTGCCGGGGTCGTGGGGGAATATCTTCGGCCCGTCCACATCGGCCAGGCGGTTCAGGTGCGGGTCGCCGTTGGCGCGCAGGAAGTCATCGAAGGCCCAGGCCGACAATTCCCACAACTCGTCGTGGAGAAATTCCTTGGAAACCAGGCCACGGGTAAACACCGTCGGTGCACCAGGGCGGTCGCCTTCGCAGTTGGACACCAGCGGGAAATCCACTTCGATCACTTCGGCACCGGCAGCTTGCAGTGCCTGGCGTGCGGCTTGCCACAGTTCGATCACCGTGGCACGGGTGTGGATCTTTTGCCCGGTCGGGCCGCCGATACCGGGTTTTTCGCTGGTGCCAGCCTCCGGGTCGGCGTTGATGTACATGCGCGGCACGCCAAAGCGCTTGCCGGCCAGGCTTTCGCTGCTGACTGCAAGGGCCGCGTAGGACGCTGGGCGCACCGAGGTGACGCTGGGGATCGGCACCCAGGGTTGCAGGCGCCACAGGTCGCCACGGGTATCCGGGTCTTCGGCCACCACGACGTCGAGCACTTCCAGCAGGTCGGCCATGGTGCGAGCGTAGGGCACCACCACGTCCATGGTCGGGGTCAGTGGCCAGTTGCCGCGCACCGAAATTACCCCACGCGAAGGCGTGTAGGCACACAGGCCATTGTTGGAGGCCGGGCCGCGACCGCTGGACCAGGTTTCTTCAGCCAGCCCGAACGCGGCAAAACTGGCGGCGGTGGCGGTGCCGGCACCGTTGGAGGAGCCTGACGCGAACGGCGCGGTGAGGTAGTTGGCGTTGTAGGGGCTTTCGGCGCGGCCATACACGCCACGTTGCATACCGCCATTGGCCATCGGCGGCATGTTGGTCTTGCCCAGGCAAATGGCGCCGCCGGCCCGCAGGCGTTCAATGGTGAAGGCATCGCGCTGGGCCACCAGCTTGGCAAACGCCGGGCTGCCGGATGCAGCCGTCAGCCCCTTGACCAGGTAACTGTCCTTGGCGGTGTAGGGAATGCCATCCAGCGGCCCCAGGATTTGCCCCTTGGCGCGGCGCGCATCGGAGGCCTGGGCTTCTTTCAGCGCCTCGGGGTTGCGTACCACCACAGCGTTCAGCGCAGTGGCCGTTTGCGGGCCATCGTAGGCGTCGATTCGCGCCAGGTACGCCTGGACCAGTTCAACCGCCGTGGTCTGGCCGGCTTCAAGCGCAGCGCGCAATTGGGCAATGGAGACTTCAGTAACTTGCATCACGTTTTTTTCGCCGCCTTCAAGTGGGGGTATGGCGGCAGTCTACGTACAGATATTTCACAAAACCAGCGTGGCATACTTCGCGCAGCCGGTGTGCGGGAGATCTTGAGAACAACGTCAGCATGATTGCCAGCGGCAGCCTCTTATCGCTAAGGTGGCCGCGCTGATTAACGTTGCGCTTCAAGGAAGAGACCATGCAAAAACCTTATATCGCCCTGGCGGCCTTGCTGGGATTTACCGTCTATACCGTGGTGACCATGCTCACGGCCGAGCAGTCACTGCTGGCGTTTGGATGGGAACTGATGTCCCGGCCCGATACGGCACAGGTGGTGATTGACCTGTATCTGATGGCGGTGCTGGCGTGTGTGTGGATGTACCGGGATGCGCGTGGGCGAGGGCGGTCGATGGCCTCAGTGTTGCCGTATTTTCTACTGACGGCAGTGTTTGTGTCGGTAGGGCCGTTGCTTTATATCGTGGTTAATGGGTTTTCTCGTCGGGCCATGAAGTGAGGTTTGTTGCTCCCGTGACGACCTGCCAGCCGATGCTGATCTACCTGGCACACCACGATCCAACTGTGGGAGCGGGCTTGCTCGCGAAGGCGGCCTGACAGGCGACACAGTTGGATTGTGTACATATCCATTGCTGCGGTAACGGCCGCTTAGGGTTCCGCCCTGACGGCGGCTCACTTTTGAAAAGCGCAAAAGTAAGCAAAACGCTCTTGCCCCACCACTCGGCACCTCGCTTAGGCTCGGTGTGCCCGTAATCCGCCAGTGATTTGGGGGGCCGCCGCCACGCGCCATCCATGGCGCGGGGCGGCTAAACCGGCATCCCTGCCGGTTTACCCCCCAAATCCCTGTCGAATTCCGGCCAGCGTGGTTTGACGGGGCGCCTGAGATCAAAAGCAGATCAAGATCAAGAGCGGCTCGCTTCGCATCGTGGTTAGCGTTGAGCGCTACAGAGTTGTGTCGATACCTATTTGGGGCCCCGCAACCGATCAAACGCCTTTAGTCGACGGCAACAGTACCGTGAGGATGCCCACCAACGGCAGGAACGAGCACAACTTGTACACGTATTCGATGCCGTGATGATCAGCGAGCATCCCGAGCAGCGCCGCGCCGATCCCACTGAAGCCGAACATCAGGCCGAAGAATATCCCGGCGATCATGCCCACATTGCCCGGCACCAATTCCTGGGCAAACACCACGATGGCCGAGAACGCCGAGGCGATGATAAAGCCAATGACCACGCTGAGTACGGCGGTCCAGAACAGGTCGACGTAGGGCAGGGCCAGGGTGAACGGTGCGGCGCCGAGGATGGAGAACCAGATAACCTTTTTGCGGCCGATCTTGTCGCCGATCGGGCCACCGGCAAAGGTGCCCACGGCCACTGCGCCGAGGAACAGGAACAGGTACATCTGCGAGCTGGCTACCGACAGCTGGAATTTCTCGATCAGGTAGAACGTGAAGTAGCTGGTCAGGCTGGTCATGTACCAGTATTTGGAGAACACCAGCACGGCCAATACCACCAGGGCGAAGGTCACGCGGCCTTTGGACAAGCCGTGGGTCGCCTGGCTGCCTTGCTTGAGCTTGAACAGGTTGAGGTGGTGGCGGTACCAGCGGCTCAAACCGTACAGCACCAGGATGGCGAACACCGCGAACAGGCCGAACCAGGCAATGTGGCTTTGGCCGTAGGGAATGATGATCGCCGCCGCCAGCAATGGGCCGAAGGCGCTGCCGGTGTTGCCGCCGACCTGGAAGGTCGATTGCGCCAGGCCGTAGCGCCCACCGGAGGCCAGGCGTGCGACGCGGGAGGTTTCCGGGTGGAAGGTCGATGAGCCCACGCCCACCAGCGCCGCCGCGAGCAATATCGCCGGGAAGTTGCCGACAAAGGCCAGCATCAAGATGCCGACCAAGGTGCACACCATGCCCGCCGGCAATAGCCAGGGTTTGGGGTGGCGGTCGGTGTGGTAGCCGATCCACGGTTGCAACAGCGAGGCGGTCAACTGGAAGGTCAGGGTGATCAGGCCGACCTGGGTAAAGCTCAGGCCGTAGTTGGCCTTGAGCATCGGGTAGATCGACGGCAGCACCGCCTGGATCAAGTCATTGATCAGGTGCGCCAGGGCACAGGCGCCCAGGACGCGCATGACTAAGGGGCTTACTTGCGGGCTGGTCGAAGGTGCGGCGGGTGACGCTGTGACTGTGGACATGCGGGCATTCCGTACAAGGCAGCTAACAGGCGTGGAGGCGGGCGGCGGTGATGTGAACCGCCACTCCATCTGGACTCGGCGTTTATGCTAGATTCGGCGCCAATGCCTGTCTCGCGCAATTCGGGCAGAAACCATCGCAAAAAGGGCGAAATGATCAAATCACTGGATAAATTTCTGCGAGAAATCGATGAGGGCGACTGGGCCGTCATCAGCTCGGCCACCGATTACCCCGAACACTGGGTGATCCCCGAACACAGCCACAACAAGCACCAACTGCTGTACGCCATTGGCGGTGTGATGGTGGTGTACTCGGCCCTGAGGCAATGGACGGTGCCGCCCAATCGTGGCTTTTGGATGCCTTGCGGTCAAGTTCACTCGCTGCGCTGCGTGGGTACGCTGCAGATGCGCAGCGTGTTCGTGCGCCCGGACAGCTTCCCCAACCTGCCGGCCGAGCCCAAGACGGTGACGGTCTCGCCGCTGCTGAGTGAACTGATCAAGGCCTCGGTGAGCTTGAAACCGCCGTATGCCGAGGATTCACGCGACGCGCGGATCATGCACCTCATCCTCGATGAACTGGCCATCCTGCCGGCCTTGCCGCTGTCTTTGCCCCAGCCTGCCGACCCACGCGTGAGCCCGATCTGCCTGGCGTTGCAGGACGAGCCGAGTGATGCCTCCACCGTCGCCGACTGGAGTGCGCGGTTGGGGTTGGACCAAACCACCATCCAGCGCCTGTTCCGCAAGGAAACCGGCATGACCTTCGGCCAGTGGCGCCAGCAAGCGCGGCTATTGCTGGCGCTGGAGCGCATTGCGGTGGGGCAGAAGATCATCGATGTGGCGTTTGAATTGGGCTATGAAAGCCCCAGCGCTTTTACCAGCATGTTCAAGAAACAGTTTGGCAAAACGCCGAGTCATTTTTTCAAGTAGTGCCGCTCGCCATGCGCGCATGAGCAGGGCGGCGCGATGCCAGGTAAGCCAGCAGCGTGGCGACTACCAGCAAGGCGGCGCCCAGCTCGAAGGTGGCCCGGTAGCCGCTCAAGTCGAATGCCACACCACCGACGGTGGCGCCGGCGGCCATCGCCAGCTGGATGATGGCGACCATCAATCCCCCGCCGGCCTCGGCGTCGTCGGGCAAGGCGCGGGCCAGCCATGTCCACCAGCCCACAGGCGCAGCAGTGGCCACCAGGCCCCAGCAGCCCAGCAGCACAGTGGTGGCAATCGCTGAACCGCCGAACGCCACCAGCGCAAGGGCGATGCCGGCCATGATCAACGGGATGGCAATCAGCGTCGGGTAGAGGTGGCGCTTGAGCAAGTGCTCAATCAACACCGTACCCGCCAGACCGGCCAGGCCGAGCACCAGCAGCATCAACGACAGGGTGGACACCTCGACCCGGGTCACGCCTTCCAGGAACGGCCGCAGGTAAGTGAACAGCATGAACTGGCCCATGAAAAACAGGCTGACAGCGCACATGCCCAAGGCCACCTTGGGGTTTCTCAGCAGGCGCAGTGCATTGCCGGTGTTCGCCGCGCCGCTGTGCTTGAGCGCCGGCAGGCTCAGCCACAGCCAGGCCAGCGCAATCACGGCCACCGGCACAACGCAAAAGAATGCGCCGCGCCAGCCAATCAGGCCGCCGAGAAAGCTGCCCAGCGGCGCCGCAATCACCGTCGCCAGGGCGTTGCCTCCGTTGACGATGGCCAAGGCCCGTGGCACTTGGGCGGGCTCGACCAGGCGCATTGCCGTGGCCGCCGACAGCGACCAGAAGCCGCCAATTGCCACGCCAATCAACGCGCGACCGAGCATGAACACCGCGTAATTCGGTGCGAACGCCACCACGCTGCCCGAGACGATCATCAGTAGGGTCAAGGCCATCAGCAGGCGCTTGCGATCCAGCCGCGCGGCAACCGCCGCGATCACCAGGCTGGTGAGCAGGGCAAACACACCGGACACGGAAATGCCCTGGCCGGCCTGGCCTTCAGTGACCTGCAAGTCAGCCGCCAGCGGTGTCAGCAGGCTGACCGGCATGAACTCGGAGGCGACCAAGGCAAACGCCGCCAGCGACATCGCCAGCACCGCGCCCCAGCGTTGCGGTTGAGGGGTAACGGAACTCACTGCAAGTGGCTCTGGAAGAAGGTGGAGAGCGTGTCAAACGGGATCAGTTCGACGCGGTCGTACAGGTCTACATGGCCGGCGTTGGGGATGACCAGCAATTGCTTGGGCTCGGCGGCGCGTTGGTAGGCGTCTTCACTGAATTCTCGGGAGTGCGCGTCGGCCCCGGTAATTAACAGCAGCGGGCGCGGCGAGATCGTCTCGATATCGTTGAAGGGGTAGAAGTTCATGAACTTGACGTTGCTGGTCAGCGTCGGCCGGGTGGTGGTTTGCGATGAGGCGCCTGCTGGGGTGACTTCGCCGCGCGGGGTACGGTAGAAGTCGTAGAACTCGTCGCCGACCGGATCGCCCGTGAGGCTCTGCGGCGTGCCACCGGTGTAGAGGGTCTCACCGCCCTGGAATTCTACATAGCGCTGGTTGGCGGCCTGGCGCAGGATCTGCTGGCGCTGTTGCAAGGTCATGCCGTGCTTGAGGCCATTGCGGTTGGCCGCGCCCATGTCGTACATGCTGACCGTGGCGATTGCCTTGAGACGCGGATCGATCTTCGCCGCACTGATCACGAAACTGCCGCTGCCACAAATGCCGATGGCACCGATGCGTTCCCGGTCGACCTGTGGGCGAGTGCCGAGAAAGTCCACGGCGGCGCTGAAGTCTTCCACGTAGAGGTCGGGCAACACCGCGTTGCGCGGCGTACCGGCGCTTTGGCCCCAGAACGACAGGTCCAGGGACAGGGTCACGAAACCCTGTTCAGCCATTTTGGTGGCGTAGAGGTTGGCGCTTTGCTCTTTGACGGCACCCATCGGGTGGCCGACGACAAGGGCTGCGTGCTTTGAGCCCGGGGCCAGGTGCTTGGGCACGAACAGCGTGCCTGCGATCTGCATGCCGTATTGATTGTTGAAGGTGACAGGTTCGGCCGTCACTGTGTTGCTGCTGTAGAAGTTATCCGCACCGTTGGACATATCGGCTCCAAATGAAGAAAGAGAAGTCACCAGCAAACCCAGAGCGAGCAAGAGGCGTTTCATAGGGATGTTCCTTGTAAAGTGTCCGCACATTTTCCGGGTGACGGCAGGGCTTCTGTAGTGCATTTGAGTGGATTACTTGCCTGATCCTCTGAGTTTCAGCGCCAGGTGACGACGCCCGTGGCTTGCGCGGGTAAAGTGCAATGAAGCATTGAAAGGGTCTGTCATGACGTCCACTGCCACCCCATTGAACGCGCTGATCCAGTCGATTGGTTCGCGCACGCCGTCGCCCGGCGACTACGCCATGCCGATCCCCGGCCTGGGCTTTTATCGGCGTGAGCAACCCGCTGCGCCGGTGGTGTGCATGGTTGAGCCGTGCATCGTGCTGGTGGCCCAGGGCGAGAAGCAGTTGTGGGTGGGCGGCGAGGGCTACCCCTACGACACGTCCCGGTTCCTGGTGACATCGCTGGACATCCCCGCCAATTCCGAGGTGCTGGCGGCCAGCCCCGAGCAGCCGTGCCTGGGGCTGACGTTCAAGTTGGACCTGCGCATGCTCGCCGAGCTGATCGCCCAGGGTGGCTTGCCGCCGGTGCGTGAGCGCGCAGTCATGAAGGGCGTGGGGATCGGCACGGTTACCGACGGCATGCTGGCCGCATTCGCGCGGCTGGTGGCGTTGCTGGATGAACCCGAGGCTATCCCGGTACTCGCGCCATTGATCCAGCGCGAGATTCATTACCGGCTATTGAAAAGCGACCAGGCCGGCCGATTGCGCCAGATCTGCTCGGTAGACGGCCAGGGCTATCGGATTGCCAAGGCTATCGACTGGCTGAAGTTGAATTTCGACGCCGCCCTGCGTGTGGAAGAGTTGGCAGCGCGGGTACAAATGAGCGCGGCGACCTTTCACCATCACTTCCGGCAACTGACCGCGATGAGCCCGCTGCAATACCAGAAATGGCTGCGTTTGAATGAAGCGCGTCGGTTGATGTTGAACGAGCACCAGGATGTGTCCAGTGCCGCGTTCAAAGTCGGGTATGAGAGCCCGTCGCAATTCAGCCGTGAGTACAGCCGGCTGTTTGGGGTGCCGCCCAAGCGCGACATGGCAACCCTGCGGGGCAGGGCGGGTGTCAGTGGTCCGCCGGGGTCAGATTAGCGTAGAAGATGCAGCCAATCAGCCGGGCGAACAGGCTCAGGGTTTCCGGCAGGTTGGGGTCGTCGAACAACATGGCCCGTGAGTCCAGCGCACACAGCGCCCCGAACAGGCGGCCATCGGGCAGGAAGATCGGCGCGCCGGCGTAGCTTTCGATGGCGTATTGCTTGACCACCGGGCGCGCCGCGAAACGGCCGTTCTGGCTGATCTGAGGAATGAACAGGGTGTGCGGGTTGATACAGAACTCACTGCACAGGGTGGTTTCGAGGTCGAGT
The DNA here is from genome assembly GCF_002018845.1 of Pseudomonas sp. MF6394. NCBI lineage: Bacteria > Pseudomonadati > Pseudomonadota > Gammaproteobacteria > Pseudomonadales > Pseudomonadaceae > Pseudomonas > Pseudomonas sp. MF6394. Next base: position 38,612 of record NZ_MVOJ01000023.1, on the reverse strand, counting down.
ACGTCGTCGACGTTGATGCCCATTTGCAGCGGGTCGTAGGCCGAACACACCACCCATTCCTGGTCGGTGAACTTGGCGATGCCGGCGAATCTCATCCCGGTCAGGCGGGTGACCAGCTTGAGGATGTTGGTGGTTGCTTCAATTTCGGCAATGGCGGCGCGCTCGTCTGCGCTGAGTAACCTGTGTGCGGCGGTGACGCTTGAAACCATGCTTTACGCTCCAATGGCGTGGTCGCAGGCCGCGACCACGCACAGTCAGGATATTAATTGATGCGCGGGTGTTGCTGTACCAGGTTTTCCCGCTTGGTTTGCAGCGCGGCAATCTCGGCGTCGATGTCTTCGATTTTCTGCTCGATATTGTCGTGATGCTCCTGCAGCAGCTCCTTGGCTTCTTCCATGTCGGAAGCTGCCGGGGCCGCGCCACGCAGGGGCTTGTTGGCGGTTTCCTTCATGGTCAGGCCCGTGATCAGACCAACCACTGCGAACACCATCAGGTAATAAGCGGGCATGTACAGGTTGTTGGTGCTCTCCACCAGCCAGGCCACCGCAGTGGGCGTGACACCGGCGATCAGTACCGAGACGTTGAAGGCACTGGCCAGGGCGCTGTAGCGCAGGTGGGTGGGGAACATGGCTGGCAAGGTCGACGCCATCACGCCGATAAAGAAGTTCAGCACTACTGCCAGAATCAACAGGCCGCCGAAGATCAGGCCGGTCTTGCCGCTGGTGATCAGCATGAAGGCCGGGATCGACAGGAACAGCAGGCCAATACTGCCGGCGATGATGAACGGCTTGCGGCCGATCTTGTCGCTGACAAAGCCAATGAACGGCTGCACGAACAGCATGCCGACCATGATTGCGATGATGATCAGCACGCCGCTGTTTTCGGCGTAGTGCAGGTTGTGGGACAGGTAGCTGGGCATGTAGGTGAGCAGCATGTAGTAGGTCACGTTGGTAGCCGCGACGATACCGATGCAGGTCAGCAGGCTGCGCCAGTGCTTGGTGGCGATTTCCTTGAACGAGACTTTAGGGCCGTGGCTCAAGCCTTCGCGGTCACCTTGTTCGAGTTTGTCGACATGCTGTTGAAACGCCGGGGTCTCTTCCAGCGCGTGGCGCAGGTACAGGCCGATGATGCCCAGGGGCAGGGCGAGGAAGAACGGCAAGCGCCAGCCCCAGGCCTCGAATTCTGCTTCACCGAGCACGGTGGAGATCAACACCACTACACCCGCGCCGAGGACGAAACCGGCGATGGAACCGAAGTCCAGCCAACTGCCAAGGAAGCCGCGCTTGCGGTCCGGGGCGTATTCAGCCACGAAAATCGACGCGCCGGTATACTCACCGCCCACTGAGAACCCCTGGGCCATTTTGCACAGCAGCAACAGGATCGGCGCCCAGATGCCAATGGAGGCATAGCCGGGGATCAAGCCGATGGCAAAGGTGCTCAAGGACATGATTACGATGGTGGCGGCGAGGACTTTTTGCCGTCCGTACTTGTCGCCCAATGCGCCGAAGAACAGGCCGCCCAGCGGGCGAATCAGGAAAGGTACGGAGAAGGTGGCCAGCGCTGCGATCATCTGCACGCTGGGGGAAGCGTCAGGGAAGAACACCTTGCCCAGCACATAGGCGACAAAGCCATAGACGCCAAAGTCGAACCATTCCATGGCGTTGCCAAGTGCGGCAGCGGTGATCGCCTTGCGCATCTTGTTGTCGTCGACAATGGTGATGTCTTTCAATCCGATGGGTTTGACGCGTTTTTTACGTAGTTTCATGCGGGCCACTCAAAAGCTGAACAGGGGAGGTGCCATCGCTACGATGGCACCGCTCTGTCAGTTCAGATACAAGTGGACACGAAATAATTCACCGCTTTGTGTATTTTTTCTCGCATGGGATGAAACGTCGGTTTTCGAGGCTTATGCATAACTAGCGGCAAAACAGATCAAATGTGGAAGTTGCCGAGCCCCGGCGAGGCGACGAAGGCGGCGGTACTGTTGGCATTTGTGTTGTCTGAACTATCGCCATCGCGGCCTCGCTAAAGCTCGAGCGCTCCCACTGGGGGTTGTCATTGTCAGTCAGGCAAAACAGGGAAGTCATTCATATGCCAAGCAGCCATTCACGCCTTACCTACCGCCAACCACGACCCGCAGACGTTCAGCGATTGTTCGCGATCTTCGGCGATCCACAGACCCACTTGTTCAATCCTGCCGGCCCGCTGCCCAACCTGGATGCGGCACAACGGCTATTGGATCACTGGCTTGAGCAATGGGCATCCCAGGGTTACGGCTGGTGGGCGATTGCCCGCAAAGAGAGCCCCGAACACATCATCGGGTTTGGCGGCATTGCGCCGCTTAACTATCTGACGCAGCGGCGCATCAACCTTGGCTATCGCCTGGCCGTCGAGGCCTGGGGGCAGGGGTATGCCACTGAACTGGGGCGGGATGCCCTGGCGCTGGCGTTCGACACCCTGTCTTTACCGGAAGTGTTCGGTTTGGTGCGGCCGGATCATGCTGCGTCGATCCGCGTACTGGAAAAACTGGGCATGCAACGTTTCGGCTTGCTCGACGATGTACCCGGCCAAGCGCCCAGCCTGGTGCTCAGGGTTTGTCATCCTACAACTGCGCAGCTCTGACATTCTCATATTTCACATAAATCATAGATAAACGGCAGTCTTTGCGATTGACACTGCGTGGGCGCCCCGATATAAAACTCATAGTTGTACGACGACATATGACGTTACATGTGTCCTACCTAACAAAAATAAAAAGTGATGCCATGAATCTGAACGAGCCCATCAGTGCCCTCCGTGTCGGCCAGGCGGTCGGCAGCTATCGCTGGACGATCTGCGCGATGCTGTTTTTCGCGACCACGGTCAATTACCTCGACCGCCAGGTCCTCAGCCTGTTGGCGCCGCAACTCTCGACGCAGTTTGGCTGGAGCAACACCGATTACGCCAACATTGCGGCGGTGTTCCAGTTTGTCTACGCCATTTCCATGCTGTTTGCCGGGCGCTTCGTTGACAAGATCGGCACCAAGGCCGCCTACGTGGTAGCGATTGGTATCTGGTCCACCGGCGCGATCATGCATGCGTTTGCAGTACCGATGGGCGAGGGTATCGCAGCCGTCAGTGGTGCCATCGGCCTGGCGGTGATCCCGGTGTCGATCGCCGCCTTTATGCTTTCACGGGCGGTGTTGGCGATTGGCGAAGCGGGTAACTTCCCGATCGCGATCAAGGCCACTGCCGAATATTTCCCCAAGAAAGAACGCTCCCTGGCCACCGGCATCTTCAACTCCGGCGCCAATGTCGGCGCGATCCTGGCGCCCATCTGTGTCCCATTGATTGCCGGCCTGTGGGGTTGGGAGGCGGCGTTTATGGTCATCGGCATGCTCGGTTTTGTGTGGGTAGCCGTGTGGGCCGCCGTGTACGAAAAGCCGGAACAGCAAAAACGCCTGTCGCCTGAAGAACTGGCCTACATCCGCAGCGACCAGACCGTACAACCGTTCACTCCGGCGCCGACGGGCAGCGCTGTGAAGAAAGTCTCCTGGTTCAAACTGTTGACCTACCGCCAGACCTGGGCGTTTGCCTTTGGCAAGTTCATGACTGACGGCGTGTGGTGGTTTTTCCTGTTCTGGCTGCCCACCTACCTGTCTGCCCAATACGGCATGAAAGGCGCCGATATCGTGATGCCATTGGCGGTGCTGTACAGCATGACCATGGTCGGCAGCATTGGCGGCGGCTGGTTCCCCAGCTACTTCATGGCGCGCGGCGATGCTCCCTATGACGGGCGCATGAAAGCCATGCTGGTGATTGCGCTGTTCCCGCTGGTGGTGTTGCTGGCGCAGCCGCTGGGTTACCTCAGCTTCTGGGTGCCGGTGCTGCTGATCGGCGTGGGCGCCTCGGCACACCAAGCGTGGTCATGCAACATTTTCACCACCGTGTCCGACATGTTCCCGCAGAAAACCGTGGCCTCGGTGGTCGGCATTGGCGGCATGGCCGGTGGCTTGGGCGGCGTGCTCATGACCAAGATCGGTGGTTGGGTGTTCGACTATTACAAGTCCATCAACGACATCCATACCGGCTACATGATCATGTTCGCCATCTGCGCCCTGGCTTACCTGGTGGCCTGGAGCGTGATGAAGACGCTGGTGCCGCGCCACAAGGAAATCACTGACCTGTAGCTTTAATGCGACGCCGCTTGCTCCCGATACAACTGTTTGGGCTGTAGCAGCAAACGCTAACCACGATGCGAAGCGAGCCGCCCTTGATCTTGATCTGCTTTTGATCTCAGGCGGCCCCCCAAATCACTGGCGGATTACGGGCACACCGAGCCTAAGCGAGGTGCCGAGTGGTGGGGCAAGAGCCCTTTTGGTTACTTTTGGGGCTCTTTTCCAAAAGTGACCCGCTGTCAGAGCGGAACCCTGGGTGGCCGTTACCGCAGCAATGGATATGTACACCATCCAACTGTGTTGACTGTCAGGCCGCCTTCGCGAGCAAGCCCGCTCCCACAGTTGGATCGTGGGGTGCCAGGTAGATAGGCGTCGGTTGGCAGGCCGTCACGGGAGCGTCGATATCTATGCCGGGATGTGAGATCAAGCTGAGTACATATACGGTCTATCAGTCATACTGGCAAACATGACTTTCGACTCGCCCCTCGCCGCTTATCAATATGCCATCACCCAGCCGGGTTTTGTCGCCGACGACGCCCAGCGCCGGGCGGTCCAAGCCCTGCAAGCCTGTCACGAGGCCTTGCACCAAGGGCGTTCACCGATTGCTGGCGTGTACCTGTGGGGGCCCGTGGGGCGCGGCAAGACCTGGCTGATGGACCAGTTCTACCAAAGCCTGCGCGTGCCTGCGCGGCGCCAGCATTTTCACCACTTCATGGCGTGGGTGCACCAGCGCTTATTCCAGCTCACGGGCACCCAGGACCCCTTGCATGCGTTGGCACGGGAGCTGAGCCAGGCCGTGCGCGTACTGTGCTTCGACGAGCTGTTTGTGAACGATATCGGTGACGCGATCATTCTCGGCCGGCTGTTCCAGGTGATGTTCGAGGAAGGCGTGGTGATGGTGTGCACGTCCAACCAGCCGCCCGACCAGTTGTATGCCGATGGCTTCAACCGTGAGCGTTTCCTGCCGGGCATCGATGCGCTCAAGCAGCATATGCAGGTGGTGGCCGTGGACGGTGGCGAGGATCATCGCTTGCATCCCGGCGTGGGCATGCAGCGCTATTGGGTGAATCAACCCGAGGCACTGGCGGCGGTGTTCCAGCAATTGAGCCAAGGCCAAACCGTGACCAGCGGGGCGGTAAACGTAGGGCACCGCACCATCATGACGGTCCAGGCCAGTGACACCGTGCTTTGGTGTCGCTATGCGGACCTGTGCGAGCAGCCCCTGGCCGCCATGGATTTCATGCTGTTGTGTGATCGCTTCCGCGCCATCCTGCTGGGAGACGTCCCCAACCTTAGTGCACAGAAACGCCCGGGCCGAATTGCCCGTGGCACTGAAGACGGCGCCGAACGCGTAGAAGCCGGGGATCGAGAGTTGCCGCAGTTGTCGGTGCACGATGACAGCGTACGTCGCTTTATCGCCTTGGTAGACGAGTGCTACGACCGCAAGGTGCCGCTCTTTATCGAAGCCCGTGTGCCGTTGCAGCACCTGTACACCGATGGTTACCTGGAATTTCCTTTCCGTCGCACCCTGAGCCGGCTGCAGGAGATGCAACTGCAACGCTTCGCCACCTAGGAAAAATCGCCGCTTGCGGGCTCATTGCGCGCTTTGATGCGCGTAACCTTCGCACTTTCTGTCAGCTATTTGTCGCTTATCTCCTTCATCTACTGCCGACTCCACGCTTACAATCGCCCCTCTCAAAGGGAAACGATTCCCTGGTTGTCGCTATCGAGGAAGGACATGGACACCCCAGACATCCTGGTGCTGCAAGCCAGCTATACCAACGCCGTGCACGCCGACGCCATTGGCCTGCTGCTCAACCATTACGCTGAAGATCCGATGGGCGGCGGCCACAGCCTGCCCGCCGATCTCTTGCAGCAACTGCCCGCCGAACTGGCCAAGCGCCCCCACGCGTTCAGCGTGCTGGCGTTTGTCGGGGGGGAGCCAGCGGGGTTGGTCAATTGCTTTGAAGGCTTCTCGACCTTCGCCTGCCGGCCCTTGGTCAACGTCCACGATGTGGTGGTGAAGGAGCAATTTCGCGGCTTGGGCCTGAGTCAGAAGATGCTGCAAAAGGTCGAGGAAATCGCCCGGCAGCGTGGTTGCTGCAAGATCACCCTCGAAGTGCTGGAAGGTAATGCCCTGGCACAGTCGGCATACCGCAAGTTCGGGTTTGACGACTCAGTGTTTGATCCCGCCCATGGGCGAATGCTGTTCTGGCATAAACCGTTGTAATAAATAATCGGCAAAAAAAAGGCGCCATTAAATGGCGCCCAATAAACCTTCGCCAACGGAGCAGAATGGCGCAGGGTGCTACGGATTAAGTAAGTATTAACTCAGCTGTTCGGTTGCGTCTGATCAACCGTCTCAGACTTAACCGATTTGCCATCGGCGCTGGCAACTTGCTGTTCAGCCTTGCCGTGGGTTTTTTCCTGAATGAAGCTGAAGTTGTTGTAGAACTCCTTGGAACGCTCTGCACCGCCCTCTGCAAAGGCGGCGGCGGAGGTCAGGGTCATCAGGCTGGCCAGCATCAAGGTCGACAGTTTCATTGCGGTATTCCCATTAAAAGTGATAGGTGTCCGGTCGCTCCGTGATCAGATCATGGAGCGACTATGGCGTTATCCTATTAAGTGGGAATTAACTGAAAGTGCAGTTGAAGTTAACAGTTTCGTTAACTTCAACGTGCGCGGCTACAGCTTCCAATCCAGCGCCAACGTGACGGAGCGCGGCTCGCCCCAATACACACCGTTATAAAAACCAACGCGCTCGTAGTATTGCTTATCAAAGAGATTGTTCACGTTGACCGACGCCGAAACCTGTTCGTCGAACTGGTAGCGTGACATCAGGTTGACCACGGTATAGCCCTGTTGCGTGATTTTCGCCCGGGTGGTTATCGGCCGACCTTCGCTGTTGCGCTGCCCGGTCGGGCGGTTGCTGAAGTCGTAGGTCTCGCTCTGCCAGTTCACTGCGCCGCCGACGGTCAGCTTGCGCCAGGAGCCCGGCAGGCGATAGGCGCTGGAGATCTTCACCAGGTTCAAGGGTTGGCTGGTGTTGTTGCGGTTGTCCGAGCCATTGACCGAATGGGTGTAGGTATAGCCGGCGGCCAGGTTCCAGTCCGGCGTGATTTCCCCGGCGGCTTCCAGCTCAAAGCCGTTGACCTTGTTACCTTTGCCGGCGGATTTGTAGTACTCCTCGCCCGTCACCGGGTTGGGCGGGACGGAGTCATCCCGCTCGGCGACGTTGTCCTGGGTGCTCCAGAAGTACGCAGCGGCCAGGTTCAAGCGCTCGTTCAGTACGCTGCCCTTGAGGCCCACTTCGTAGTTACTGCCGACCACCGGCTCCAGGTACTTCTTGTTGGCATCACGGTTGCTCTGGGGTTTGAAGATGTCGGTATAGCTGGCGTAGACGGTGTACTGCGGCGTGATGTCGTAGAGCAGGCCGGCGTAGGGCGTCCACATATCATTGTGGGTCTGGCTGGTTTTGCCCGAAGCGGTCAGTTGGTCGTTGGCGTCGTATTTGGGCTCTGCGCTTTCCAGCTCCCAACTGCCGTAACGGCTGCCCAGCACGGCGTGCAAGCGGTCCGTGAGGCTCAGCCGCGTGGCCAGGTAGCCGGCTTTTTGTTGCTTCTTGCTGTGCTCACCTTTCAGGTCGGTCACGTGGTCGGTGAACTTGCCGATGCCGCCCATGTGCTTCCAGTCCTGGATGGGGTAGTAGCTGGCTGGCAGGTCGCTGCGCATAAAGGGCGAGACATCCCGTTGCGCAGCTTCACCATAGCCCATCATCAGTGCATGTTCGCGGCCCAGCAGCGTGTAGCTGCCGGCCAGGTTGAGGTCGATGGCCTCCATGCGCGAGGTGCCGCGCATATGGCTGGCCCAGGCCGTCATGCCGCTGCGGTCGGGGTTGGGGAAACCGTCGCCGCCGTAATACACCTTGCCGTCGGTGTCGCTCTGGCGATGGGTGTAGGCGGCCTTCAAGTGCCAGTCGCCGCCGAGCCGATGGTCGAGGGTGGCAAAGGTGGTCTTGTCGGTCAGCGGCCAGGAGCTCCAGTGCGCCGCCATATTGGTGGAGCGGGGCAGCCTGGCCTTGCCGCCCTGGCTGTTCCAGTAGGGCACTGTGCCCCAGGAGGTGCCTTGTACCTGTTTGTTTTGGTAATCAAAGCCTGCGGCCAGCACGGTATCGTCGGAAAGGTCAGCCTCCAGAATGCCGTAGCCCACTGCCCGCTGCAGCCCATAGTTGTCACGAAAGGACCGACTGTCGCGGTAGGCCAGTACGCTGCGCCCGCGCAACTTGCCGTCGAACGCCAGCGGGCCGCCCACGTCGACGTAGCTGTAGTAGTTGTCATGGCTGGCGCCACTGATGCCGGTCTTAGCCTGCCACTGGGCGGTAGGGCGCTTGCGCACCATGTTGACGGTGGCCGATGGGTCGCCTGCGCCCGTGGTCAGGCCCGTCGCGCCGCGCACCACTTCGATGCGGTCGTAGATGATGGTATCGGCGTCGGTCTTCATGAGGCCGAACGTGTTGAGCATCCCGTCAACCTGGAAGTTGTTGATGCCATAGCCTCGGGCGGAATAGTAGACACGGTCGGAGTCGTAATGCTGGACGTTGACTCCCGTGGTCTGGCGCAACACATCCGTCAGGGTATTGAGATTGAAGTCGTCCATCTGCTGGCGTGTGACCACCGAGATCGATTGCGGGGTTTCCTTGACGGAGAGGTTCAGCCGCGTGGCGGTGCTCATCGAACCGGTGGTGTAGGCCCCGGTATGCTCAGTGGTCGCGCCCAGGCCGTCGGCACTGATGGTGGTAGCGCCCAGTTCCAGGGCTTTGGCGGGGGCTGTATCGGGGTCGGTGCCTGCCAGCGAATCCGGGCTCAGCGCCAGGCTGAACAGGCCGAGGGTGAAGGTCATGGAACGGGTGAAGGGCGCGAACATCGCTGCTGACTCCTTGTCGTCTTCGAAACCTCCCCAGGCAGGGAGGGCTTGGTTCAAAGACGAAAGGAGTTGCGGAACTTTAGGCTCAAACGAGAATGATTGTTATCTTTCTGTTACAAGACCCTGGCTTATTTGGCCACCACTTCGGCGCCGTCGGCCTTCTTGGGCTTGATCAGGCTGAAGTCGATCAGTGCCTTCTGCTTGGTTTCGTAAGGGTTGCCGATCAGCAAGGGGCGTGGCTTGAAGCTGTCGCTGACCAGGCTCTTGCTGTGGTCCAACTCGTCGAAACTCAAGCCTGCCATGTCGGCCCAGGTGTGGATCAACTGGGAACTGCTGTACGGCCGTTGCAGGTCGCCGGCAAAGCTCCAGTCGTGGCTTTCGCGCCATTTTGGCGAGGCGTAGGCCATGAACGGGATGGTGTACATCGGCGCAGTCGGCTTGCCTTCGTTACGGCCCAAGGTGTCGTGGCCGGCCGAGTCGAACACGTCTTCGCCATGGTCCGAGAGGTACAGCAAAAAGCCGTTGGGGTCGGTCTTGGCGTAGTCCTTGATCAGGCTGGAGACCACGAAGTCGTTGTACAGCACCGCGTTGTCATAGCTGTTGTAGGTCGGCAGTTGCGCATCGCTGACACCCGCCGGCACGCCCTGGCGGTCGGTGAACTTGTCGAAAGTTTGCGGGTAGCGGTACTGATAGCTCATGTGAGTGCCCAGCAGGTGCACCACGATGAACTTGCGTTCGGCGGTATCGGCCAGGGCCTTGGAAAACGGCGCCAGTACATCGCCGTCGTACTGACGGGCGTTCTGGTTGCGGTTGTTGTTCAAGTACACCTGCTCGTCGGCCTGTTCGGAAAAGGTCGTGAGCATGGTGTTGCGTTTGGTCATGGTCTGCTGGTTGGTGATCCAGAAGGTCTTGTAGCCGGCCTGTTTCATCACGCTGACAATCGACGGCGTCTTGAGGTACAGGTCCGGGTTTTCTTCGTCGGCGAAGGTCAGCACCTGTTGCAGCGCTTCAATGGTGTAGGGGCGCGGGGTGATGACATTATCGAACACGGCCAGTTGGTCGCGCAGCTTGTCCAGTTCCGGCGTGGTGTTGCGCGGGTAGCCGTAGAGGCTCATGCGCTGGCGGTTGGTCGACTCGCCGATCACCAGGACCAGTGTAGACGGCTGGCCGGCCATGCTGTCCTTGAGGTTGTTCAAGGGTGGGATCTTGCTCGCACTGGTGAGCATGCCTTGCATGTTGTCCAACTGCTCGGTGTAGCGACGGTAGGCGACGATCATCTGCCAAGGCACGGCAGGCTCAATGCGGGTTTCGAAACGGTCGATGGCCAATTCCATGGTTTCGCTGGTGGCGATCTGCTTGACCAGTGGGTAACCCACCACTGCCAGGACGATGGCAATGGCTGCCACGATCGACTGGCCGCGCGGCAGGTACACCGGGCGCAAGCGCGTCCACAGGAAGATGGCGAAGGCGGTGTGGGCAATGAACGCCAGCACGATCCACCAGGCAAAATATTGGGTCGCGTATTCGCCGGCTTCAGAGATGTTCGACTCGAACATGATGAAGATGACGCTCTGGGAGAATTCCTGCTGGTAAATGAAGAAATAACCCAGGCTCGCCATGGAGCACGCCCACAGCACCACGCCGATCAAGGCGGCGAGCAGGCGAGTACGACGCGGGAACAGCAACATCGGCGCCAGCCACAGCGCGCTCATGAAGAAGGCCTGGCGGAAGCCACTGAAGCCGGAGGTGCCGGTCAGTTGGATAAGAAGTTGGGTAATACCCGAGAAATACCAGAAAAACAGGAATAACCAGCCAAGGCCGGCCCAATCAAAGCCTTTCGCAGTCGTCGTGCTGCGTTTGAACATCGCCATCCAGCGCCCCATCAGAAAAAGATTGTCGCGCACAGGCGCGCAACATCGGGCCGCCCAGGAAGTGAGCGGCATCGCGGAACGGGAGTATCAAGAGGGGAGTGTGAAAACTTTGTGAGTTTTCTGTAGGTATTGCCTTACAAGGCTACTGGCGCGGGCTTCAGCACAGCGCAGGCTTGGCATCCGACGGCTGATCGAGATGGGCTTGAAGGTGTGAACGCAGGCGCAGGACTTCCTGTTGCAACTGATCACGCTCGTCTTTCAACTGGCGCAGTTCATCGCGACGGATAGTGACGTAGAGGGTCTGTGGCGGACGGGTCATCTGTGCTGTGCTCATTGCTTACCTCGCAAATAGCCGGTAGATCGCGGTGCCAAAACAGGTTTTTGGCAACAGTCGGAAGCAAGTTTGAATTCTTTTTCGCTGCAAGGGAACTTTTTTATTTTTGGTGGTCGTGTGACTTTTGCCGGGGTGATGGTGAAACGATGGCAACTTTTTTGTCATGAAACTACACGGATCCGCTCTGGACTAACCCTCATTAGCCTCATTGCGCTATAAACTATGTCACACATTTTTTAGAAGTTAGGAGCATCAGCACATGCAACTGGGGATTATCGGACTAGGCCGCATGGGCGGTAACATTGCGCGGCGCCTGATGCTCAATGGGCATACCACCGTTGTATACGACCGTAACGAAGCCTTCGTCAAAGCCCTGAGCGAGGAGGGCGCCACCGGCGTCGCCGACTTGAAAGCGCTGGTGGCCGGCCTGCAAAAGCCTCGCGCTGTCTGGGTCATGTTGCCGGCGGGCGCGCCCACCGAAGACACCATCAACGTGCTGAGCGAACTGCTGGAAGACGGCGATGTGATCATCGACGGCGGCAACACCAACTACAAGGACGACGTGCGTCGCGGCAAGGCCCTGGCTGAAAAGGGCCTGCACTATGTGGACGTGGGCACCTCGGGCGGCGTCTGGGGCCTGGAGCGTGGCTATTGCATGATGATCGGTGGCGACACCGAGACCGTGAATCGTCTCGACCCGATCTTCAAAAGCCTGGCGCCGGGCCTGGGTAGCATCCCGCGCACCAAGGACCGTTCGGCCTCTGCCGACCCACGTGCCGAGCAGGGTTACATCCACGCCGGCCCAGCGGGTTCGGGCCACTTCGTCAAGATGATCCACAACGGCATCGAGTACGGGATGATGCAGGCGTTTGCCGAAGGTTTTGACATCCTCAAGACCAAGAACTCGGAGAACCTGCCAGAAGACCAGCGCTTTGACCTAAACGTCGGCGACATCGCCGAAGTCTGGCGTCGTGGCAGCGTGGTGTCGTCCTGGCTGCTGGACCTGACCGCCGACGCCCTGGCCACCGACCCGAAACTGGACGGCTACTCAGGCTCCGTGGCCGACAGCGGTGAAGGCCGTTGGACTATCGAAGCGGCCATGGAGCAGGCGGTGCCGGTTCCAGTGTTGTCGACCTCGCTGTTCGCGCGTTTCCGTTCCCGCCAGCAGAGCACCTACGGTGACAAAATGCTGTCTGCCATGCGCTTCGGCTTTGGTGGCCATGTGGAGACTTCCAAAAAATGACCGCCAACGGCAAAAAACCCAAGGCCGAACCTGCTCCACCCACCACGTTGTTTCTGTTTGGCGCCCATGGCGACCTGGTCAAGCGCCTGCTCATGCCGGCGCTGTACAACCTGAGCCGCGACGGGTTGCTGGGCGATGGCCTGCGTATTGTCGGCGTTGATCACAACGCCATCAGCGATGCGGACTTTGCCAAGAAACTCGAAGACTTCATTCGTACCGAAGCCTCCAGCAAGGTCAGGGGCAATGCCGAAAACGCCCTCGACCCTGCGTTGTGGGCGCAATTGGCCAAGGGCATCAGCTACGTCGAGGGCGACTTCCTCGACGACAGCACCTATGCCGATATCGCCAGCAAGATCGCTGACAGCGGCACCGGCAATGCAGTGTTCTACCTCGCCACTGCACCGCGCTTCTTCAGTGAGGTGGTGCAGCGCCTGGGCAGTGCCGGCTTGTTGAATGAAACCGACGATGGCTTTCGCCGCGTGGTCATCGAGAAGCCGTTCGGCTCCGACCTGGCCACCGCCGAGGCGCTCAACGCCTGCCTGCTCAAGGTGATGAGCGAGAAGCAGATCTACCGCATCGACCATTACCTGGGCAAGGAGACGGTGCAGAACATCCTGGTCAGCCGTTTCTCCAACGTGCTGTTCGAAGCGTTCTGGAACAACCACTACATCGATCACGTACAAATTACCGCCGCTGAAACCGTCGGCGTGGAAACCCGGGGCAACTTCTTCGAGAAGACCGGCACACTGCGGGACATGGTGCCCAACCACCTGTTCCAGTTGCTGGCGATGGTCGCCATGGAGCCGCCGGCCGCCTTTGGCGCCGATGCAGTGCGGGGTGAGAAGGCCAAAGTGGTCGGTGCGATCCGCCCCTGGTCGCTGGAAGATGCGCGGGCCAACTCCGTGCGCGGCCAATACACCGCTGGCGAAATCGCCGGCAAGCCATTGCCCGGTTATCGCGAAGAAGCCAACGTCGCGCCTGATAGCAGCACCGAGACGTTCGTGGCGCTCAAAGTGATGATTGATAACTGGCGTTGGGTCGGTGTGCCGTTTTACTTGCGTACCGGCAAGCGCATGAGCATCCGCGACACCGAGATTGTGATCTGCTTCAAGCAGGCGCCTTATGCGCAATTTCGCGATACCGAGGTCGATGAGCTCAAGCCCACTTACCTGAAGATCCAGATCCAGCCGAACGAAGGCATGTGGTTCGACCTGTTGGCCAAGCAGCCTGGGCCAACCCTGGAGATGGCCAATATCGAATTGGGCTTTGACTACAAGGACTTCTTCGAGATGCAGCCGTCGACGGGTTACGAAACCCTGATCTACGACTGCATGACCGGCGACCAGACCTTGTTCCAGCGTGCCGACAACATCGAGAACGGTTGGCGTGCGGTGCAGCCGTTCCTGGATGCGTGGAAGCAAGATGACGGTATCCAGGCCTACAAGGCCGGTGAAGATGGCCCGGCGGCGGCCGATGCCTTGCTGGCCCGCGATGGCCGCGCCTGGCATAGCCTCGGATGAGTGACGCGACGATTCAACCCATCCGGTTTGTCCTCAGTGATGTGGACGGGACGCTATTGCATCCCGACCACAGCCTCAGCCAACGCACCGCCGATGCCATCCGCGCCATGCGCGAGGCCGGGGTGCTTTTCAGCCTGGCCAGCGGGCGTCCGCCCAAGGCCATGCGGCATTTGATCGAAACCTTCGGTATTGACGTGCCGGTGGCGGGCTTCAATGGCGGCACGTTGGTCAACCCGGATGGCAGCATCCTGGTTGCCCACCATCTGCCGGCGGAAGCGGCACTGATCACCCTGGCGCTGTTTTCGGCCGAGCCGGACGTGGAAGTCTGGGTGTTTGCCGATGGCGACTGGCTGCGCCGTGATCCGCCCGGGCCCATGGTGCAGCGCGAAGCCGATGGCTTGGGCTACGGGCCGGTGGTGGTGGAGAGTTTCGAGCCGTACCTGGACCGGGTCGACAAGATCGTCGCCGCCAGCAACAACACCCAGTTGTTGGTGGAACTGGAGGCGCAATTGCAGCCGAAAGTGCAGGGGTTGGCCCAGGTGTCGCGTTCGCAACCGGTGTACCTGGACGTGACTGCGATGCTGGCCAACAAAGGCGAAGCCTTGAAAACCCTGGCCGAGCACCTGGGCGTGCCGCTTGCGCAAACGGCCGCGATTGGCGACGGTGGCAATGACCCAGCGATGTTTCATGTGGCGGGGTTGTCGATTGCCATGGGCCAGGCCGAAGAAACCGTCAAGCGCCAGGCCAATGTGGTCACCGGCAGTAATGTCGAGGACGGCGCTGCCGAGGCGTTCGAGCGTTTTATTCTCGCTGCACGTTAAGCGACGAAGTGTGGCTGCACAACTTCCAGCTCAAGTTTTACTTGGGCTGGAAGTTGCTGCATGCAATTACTTCGGCATTGCCCAGTGTTGCAACTGGTGACCCTCTTTATCGAGCTCGGCGCGGGCCTGCAATAACAGGTTTTCAAGTTGCGCCGGGTCGGTATACGCAGTAGAGGACAACTGTTTGCTGCCGATGCGGGTGTTGGTACGGTCGATGACGCTCAGGCTGAGGGCGCCAACGCCATCGTGCCAGGCCACGCACTGAAAGGGCTGGAAAGCACGGTCTGCAATCAAAAGAGCTTCGTTGATGCGCAGCGGAGCGTTCATTCGGGTCTTCTCTCTGTATGCCCATTCAAGTGAGTACCGGCGGTTGGGCTGACCGTGCGGTGGGTTACTTGTACTGATGCACGATGGTGGGGTGCGGGTCACATGCTAGGGCAAGAAATTTTAACTTTCCCTGATTGACGTCATGTAAGCGGCTGTTTTGAAAGCGCAATAAGCCTTTCACTGGTGAGCAACTTCTGGCGCGCTACGAAACAGGCCTGGCTTTTTGCCCGCACTTATAGCGAAAGGGTACAAGGTCAGCGTCAAGATCTTGCTAGGGTTACCAGCAGTCGCCACAAACTGTTGTTTCTAAATAACTTTAATAATCTTGGCGCCAAGGAATAGTCATGATTGCGACGCCCCCCCAACGCCGCTTACTGGTGGTCGACCCCTGTGACGACTGCCACGGGCTATTGCCCGGTTTACGCACCGCCGGCTGGGAAGTCGACAGCTGTGCCTTGGAGGCGGTGGGTGAGCGCTCCTGCGATGTTGGCCTGCTGCGCTTGCAGCGTGATCACTTGGAGCGTCCCGAGGCGGTAAAGGAGTTGATTGGCCGCAGCGGCACCGAGTGGATCGCTGTGCTCAGCCAGGATGTACTGCGCTTGCAGAACGTGGGCGATTTTGTCTGCGAATGGTTCTTCGACTTCCACACCTTGCCCTTCGATGTGTCCCGGGTGCAGGTGACCCTGGGCCGTGCGTTCGGCATGGCGCGCCTGCGTGGCAAGGGCTACGCGCCGGTGGATGAGCCCCATGAATTGCTGGGCGAGAGCCGCCCCATTCGTGAGCTGCGCAAGTTGTTGTCCAAGCTGGCGCCGACGGAATCCCCGGTGTTGATCCGCGGTGACAGTGGCACGGGCAAAGAGTTGGTGGCCAAGACCTTGCACCGCCAATCCCAGCGGCACGCCAAGCCGTTTGTCGCGATCAATTGCGGCGCCATCCCTGAACACCTCATCCAGTCCGAGCTGTTCGGCCACGAAAAAGGCGCGTTTACCGGTGCTCATCAGCGCAAGATCGGGCGTATTGAAGCGGCCAACGGCGGCACCCTGTTCCTCGATGAAATCGGCGATCTGCCGATGGAGCTGCAAGCCAACTTGTTGCGCTTTCTTCAGGAAAAGCACATCGAACGCGTCGGCGGTAGCCAGCCGATCCCGGTGGATGTACGCGTGTTGGCCGCCACCCACGTCAACCTTGAGGCGGCGGTTGAGAAGGGCGCCTTTCGCGAAGACCTGTATTACCGCCTGAATGTGTTGCAAGTGGTTACCGCGCCGTTGCGTGAACGCCATGGCGACGTGGCGATGCTGGCCAACCACTTTTCACGGTTCTACAGCCAGGAAACCGGGCGCCGCCCGCGAAGTTTCAGCGAAGAGGCCCTGGTGGCGATGGGGCAGCACCCGTGGCCGGGCAATGTGCGTGAACTGGCCAACCGCGTGCGCCGAGGACTGGTGCTGGCCGAAGGGCGGCAGATCGAGGCGATTGACCTGGGGCTGCAAGGCCAGCAAGTCATTTCGGCACCGATGGCGACATTGGAAGACTACAAACACCGCGCCGAACGCCAGGCGTTGTGCGATGTGCTCAACCGGCACAGCGACAACCTCAGTGTCGCCGCCCGCGTGCTGGGGATTTCCCGGCCGACATTCTACCGGTTGCTGCACAAACACCAGATCCGCTAGGGCGGGTGACCCAGCGTGTGCGGGCTTGCCTGCGAAAGCGGTGGTTCAGTTAAATATTCAGTGGCTGATACACCGCTTTCGCGAGCAAGCCCGCTCCCACAGGGGATTGGTGCCAGGCTCTGATTTTGTGGGCAATACATGATTAATGTGGGAGCTGGCTTGCCTGCGAAAGCGGTGGTTCAGCTAAAGCTTCAGTGACTGACACACCGCTTTCGCGAGCAAGCCCGCTCCCACAGGGGATCTGTGCCAGGTGCTGATTCTGTGGGCAATACATGATTAATGTGGGAGCTGGCTTGCCTGCGAAAGCGGTGGTTCAGCTAAAGCTTCAGTGGCTGACACACCGCTTTCGCGGGCAAGCCCGCTCCCACAGGGGATTGGTGCCAGGCTCTGATTTTGTGGGCAATACATGATTAATGTGGGAGCTGGCTTGCCTGCGAAAGCGGTGGTTCAGCTAAAGCTTCAGTGACTGACACACCGCTTTCGCGAGCAAGCCCGCTCCCACAGGGGATCTGTGCCAGGTGCTGATTCTGTGGGCAATACATGATTAATGTGGGAGCTGGCTTGCCTGCGAAAGCGGTGGTTCAGCTAAAGCTTCAGTGGCTGACACACCGCTTTCGCGGGCAAGCCCGCTCCCACAGGGGATTGGTGCCAGGCTCTGATTTTGTGGGCAATACATGATTAATGTGGGAGCTGGCTTGCCTGCGAAAGCGGTGGTTCAGCTAAAGCTTCAGTGACTGACACACCGCTTTCGCGGGCAAGCCCGCTCCCACAGGGGATTGGTGCCAGGCTCTGATTTTGTGGGCAATACATGATTAATGTGGGAGCTGGCTTGCCTGCGAAAGCGGTGGCTCAGTTAAATATTCAGTGGCTGACACACCGCTTTCGCGGGCAAGCCCGCTCCCACAGGGGATTGGTGCAAGGCTCTGATTTTGTGGGCAATACATGATTAATGTGGGAGCTGGCTTGCCTGCGAAAGCGGTGGTTCAGTTAAAGCTTGAGTGACTGACACACCGCTTTCGCGAGCAAGCCCGCTCCCACAGGGGATCTGTGTCAGGCGCTGATTCTGTGGGCAATACATGATTAATGTGGGAGCTGGCTTGCCTGCGAAAGCGGTGGTTCAGCTAAAGCTTCAGTGACTGACACACCGCTTTCGCGAGCAAGCCCGCTCCCACAGGGGATTGGTGCCAGGCTCTGATTTTGTGGGCAATACATGATTAATGTGGGAGCTGGCTTGCCTGCGAAAGCGGTGGTTCAGCTAAAGCTTGAGTGACTGACACACCGCTTTCGCGAGCAAGCCCGCTCCCACAGGGGATCTGTGCCAGGCGCTGATTCTGTTGGCAATGCATGACCAGTGTGGGAGCTGGCTTGCCTGCGATAGCGGTAGTGCAGTCACAGATGCAGCAACTGACACACCGCCTGCAGGCAAACCAATCAGAAGTAATACGGGAATTTCAGGCTGAACGTAAAGTCCGGCGCATCATCGGTCATGCCAATCGCCAGGTTCGGCACGATGGTCAGGTTATCCGAGGCGGCAATCGTCATGCCCACGTTGAAGTAACCGGCATTGGCATCGCTGGACACCACCGATTGCCAATCGCCGCCATCCGGCTTGAGCTTGCTCTTGCGTTGCACCAGGTCGGACACCGAGAACGACATACTCATCTTCTCGTTCAAGGCAAACGCTACGCCCACCCCGAACTGGAAGCTGTCGCCCAGGCGCACCTTGCCTCCCACCTTCTGATTGACTTCACTGCTGATGTCATCGAAAGAATCTTCAAAGTTGTGGGTGTACGACAACGAACCGAACAACACGGCCGGATCAAAGGTCTTGACCAGGGAGATGCCCGGTGTGACCGACCAGACCCCGTTGCCCGTCGGCAGGCTTTCAGGTACGTAGAGGTTGTCGTTGTTCGGTTGCTTGACCAGTTTGATGCCGAAGGGCTCTTTGCCCGTCGGTGCCTTGACGCGCACGGATACCACCGCATCCGGCAAGGTCGGGGTTTCGTCGAGGAACTTGTAAGCCACGCCAAAGTTGACATCGCCGATGGTCGGGTCGCGGGTCACGGAGCCTTCGGAGGTGGCGGTGGCGTCGTTGCCGGCGCCGCCCGACTGGTAGGTGGACTCGCGGTATACCACCGGCACGTTCAGGTCGAACTGCCAGCGGTTGTCGACGTTGTAGCGCCCGGTGAGGTCCAGGGTCCAGCTGTCGGACTTGATCCGGTCCAGGTTGATGTTGCCCAGAAAGATCGAGTCCAGCGCCAGGAAACCATTGAGGGTCAATTGGCGCGCGTCATAACGGGCATAGGTGATGCCGGTTTCCACGCTGAACTTGCCATTGCCGAAAAAGCCGCTGGCTTCGTTGTACAGGTTGCTCACACTTTGCGCAGGGGCCGAGTCGTCCTTGAGGGCCTGGCCGTAGGAGCTGCCACCTCCGCCAGCGCCACCGGACGCTGCGGCTGCGCCCGTACCGCTGGCCGCGACAGCGTTAGCGCCGTTCTTGAAGTCGGCAGGTGATTTAGCCAGGCGCCTGGGGGCAGGCGTTGCCGGTTGATCCTCGACCTGGCGCACGCGTTGCTCCAGCACGGCCAAGGCTTTTTGCTGCACGTCGTACCGTTGTTTGAGTTCCAGCAGTTCCTTCTTCAGGGTTTCGATGTCAGCGTCTGGCGCGGCATACAGCACGGATGCGGGCAAGAGCGTACTCAAACAAACCACCGCACGAAGCGATAACGATCGATGCATGAAATAAGCCGTCCTTTTCTAATGCGTAAGTGTCGAGGGTCAGCGTAGTTCAATAACCGAGCGTGCGTAGGCCCTTGAGTTGATCCAGGTTGCAATTCAACGCGGCGTTGTTCAGCCCGTTATTGTTCATGACTACGTTGATCTGGGTGATGTTTCTGACAAGGTTGCTGTCACCGGTCAAAACCGTGCCTTGCAGCACGTTCCCCGCGCCGATCTGTTGCAGGCTGTTGCCCTGGTTGTGATTGGCCTGGATGGCCATCTGCACGCCGGCATTGTTGGCCGAAACGCTGACACGGCCCGCGGCGCTGTCGCCGGTCACTGTGCCGCCCGCCACCAGCACCTGGCCGGACTGCAGGTTATTGGCGGGGGTAACCCCATTCTCGACGTTGATGCCCACATTGTTGTAGGCGGCGTTGCCATCGCCGGCGGTGCGTACACTTTGGGTCACGCCCTGGCCGCTGCCGAGGCCGGCACCCCCGACCACATTGCCGGTGCCCGTGTTGGGAGGGGTACCGGTACCGGTCGAGCCGGTGGTTTGCACATAGAACTGAGGAGTAATGGTGCTCTTGTCGATCTGCATGTTGGCCGTGCCGGTGATGTTGCTACCTTCGGCATTGGTCCAGGTGCTGCTCATGACAATGCCAAAGCTGATGATGCGCCCTGGCATCACGTAACGGCCACGCAGCTCGGCCATTTCGGCGTCCTTGAGTTCGATGGGCTTGAACCCCGAGGACGCATAAGCAGGCATTGAGGCGGCCAGACACAAGACCGTCAGCCAACGGGAAGTGTTCATCTGCTGCTCCTGGGGCGTCCTGCCCCTTATTGCGCTTCTAGAAGAAGTCGCTCTGGATAAAACCGAAATCCATCAGCTCGGCATCGCCCACGGGCCGGAACTCATTCATCTGGCTCTTGGCGGTCAGCGGCAGGGGCGGGTCGAGCAAGACGTTGGCCTTGTCGTAACCCTCGCCCAGTACGGCGAAGACAATGCCATTCCAGCCTTTGACGAAATCGTCATGGGAATAGCGCTTGTGACCCAATACGGGGTCGCCGATGTACACCCAGTCCTTGTCGGCCCGTTGCAACACCACGAAGTGCTTGTAGCCGCGGATTTCCAGCAGCACCACCACGGGGATTTTCACGGTCAGCAGGGTCTCGGGCGCGATCTTGTAGCCCCGGGCACGCATGCCGATGCTTTCGAGGTAGCGCTTCATGTCCAGCATGGAAA
The DNA here is from genome assembly GCF_002018845.1 of Pseudomonas sp. MF6394. NCBI lineage: Bacteria > Pseudomonadati > Pseudomonadota > Gammaproteobacteria > Pseudomonadales > Pseudomonadaceae > Pseudomonas > Pseudomonas sp. MF6394. Next base: position 17,785 of record NZ_MVOJ01000023.1, on the reverse strand, counting down.
AGCCCTGGGTTCGTACCAGGTCCTGGTCGGCGGTGACCAGCATGCCTTTGATGATGTGTGCTTCGTCGACGTCCAGCCAATAGGCTTGGCGCAGGATGGTGGCGAGTGCCGCGGCACCGCAGCTGAAATCGGTTTTCTGTTCCACCAGGTTGGCGAACCGGCGCTCGCGAATGCTCTCGACCTTCTTGAAAATCACCGCACCACCGGGCATGGCGGAGACTGCCATGGTGCCTGCCCAGCTCGTGCCGGTGAGTAACATCAGGAGGGTGAGGGTCGCGATACGCATGATCGAATGACCTGTTGGACACTGGAATAAAAAAGGGCCTTGTTGCCAAGGCCCCGTTGGATCAGAAGCGCACGCCGCTGGCGCAGACGCTGCAACCTTGGCCGATCGACAGGCTGTTGCTGCCTTGGTTGCCCGCACCCGATTGCAGGTTCACGCCTACGTTGCCGGAGTTGTTGTTAACCGAGTTGTCGAGGCTTGCGTTGTTGGACACGTACTGAGGCTTGCCATAACCATGGCTGCTGGCGGCCGTGTTCAGGTAGCTGTTGTTGAGCGAGTTCTGCTCGGTGTTGGAAGCCGCTGCGATGTTTTTGCCGTCAGCGGTGGTGATGGCCAGGTTGTTTTTACCCTGGTTGCCCTGGCCGGCCTGGCCGTTGTAACCCACGTTGCCGGAGTTGCCCTTGATGGAGCCGTCCAGAGAGGCGTTGTTTTGCGTGCCTTTGTTGACGAAGTTGTTGTGCGAGCTGCCTTGGTCCACATCGATCACGGCAAACACGGTGGCAAAGTCGCCTTTTGCACTGGAGATGGCGCCGGCATTGTCAGCCTGGTTGCCGGAACCGGATTGTGCGTTGACCCCGACATTACCGCTGTTGCTATTTACTGAATTGTCGGCTGATGCGTTGTTCTCGGTGTTGGTATCGTCGAATTTGTTGTGTTCGCTTTTTTGTACGTCAGTGACGACAGCGGCCACAGTGCCGGTGGGTTGTGGGGCTGGATGCCAACCACCCGCTTGAGCAGCAGCAGCCATGAGTGCGGCGAGAGCGAAAACCATTGGTTTGAGAGCCATTTGAGGTTTCATGGTGTTTCTCCTTGCTTCTAATTAGTTGGTTAAGTGTTGGTACGGTCTAACGAACGTCTACCAAGCGGTTACTTGATAGTGATGCCCAGGGTGTTAGCCACTCGGTTCCCCACCCCTGCACTCTGGGTCACCTGCGTCACTCCTCGGCTGCCGGTGAAGGCCTGGTCGCTGGTCACGACCTGGCGGCTGCCAGTGGTGGGGGTGAGCCCTGAGTCGGTTGCCAGCGTCGTCGTGTTCTGTTGCAACAGGACGCTGTCATCGATGCTCTGCGGGCCAGAGTTGAGGCTGATCCGCACAGCGTTGATGGATTGGTTATTGGCCCCGGCCGCCTGGTTGATGCCCAGCACACCGTTGCCACTGCTGAATGAGTTGCCCTGGATCGCTGCCTTGGCGTTCAGGGACGGGTCGACCTTGCCGTCGACGCGCTGAATGTCGACGTTGGTGGCCTGGCCACCCAGCGCGATGGCGCGGCTGTTGGACATTTGTTGCTGGTTGCCGGCGGCCTGGTTGATCGACAGCACACCGTCGTACTGCTGGCCGCTGTTGTTGATCACGGCAGTGTTGTCGGCCGTGGCCGTGGCGCTGCCCAGCAGGGCGACTATCAACAGGGCGCGCTTCATCACTTGCCCCCCATCATGCTGCCGAGGTTGTTGAGCGGCGCCATGCCACGCTGGATCGAGTCGCTGATCTGCCCGCCCATGCTGCTGCCGCTGCCCGCACCATGGCCGGCCGCTGCGCCAGCGCCGAGTGTCGACATGCTGTTTTGTGTGGCGCCCAGGCCCGACAGGCTGCCGTTGGGCTGGAGGTAGCGGGCGAGGCTGGAGCCACTGCTGATGCCGCCGATATCCCTGTCGCTGAGTTCGCCGGTCAAAGCGTTGTTGATCTCTTTGCTGGGGTTGGCATTGGCGGTGTTGGGGTAGGGGTCGGGCAGCGAGGTGCGCCCATACATATGGCCCTGCACGGTGCGCCCGGTCACGATCACGCCGTCACCCGCCTGGCTTGTCAGGCTGACACCGGCACTGAGCACGCAGCTGATCAGCAGTACGTTTATCGACGAGGCGTGTGTGAATGTGTTCACGGCGGCAGTCCTTATTCTTCACGCTGACCCTAAACAGCGTTATCAGGGAAGGAGCAGAAGGCGTGCCGCTTTCTATTAGATGTGGTTATTCAAGGACTTGGGATTAAGACAAGGCAAAGTGATGGCAACCCTGTTTCAGGTTTGAAACAGTCCGCAAAGCGTGAGATAGGCCCATGCTCGCCTCACGCTGTCTCAGCGATGTAACACTGCCTGTGACAGAACCATGAATCCGCACAGGGCGGGCGATGCAGGCGAGGGAAGTGTTTCAAAAATGGACACCCGCGGCCCAAACGTACCCGTTCGTGCGAGCGGGCTCAGCCCTTGGGGGTTTTACGCGGAATGGAATTGAGTACAGGGTTGCCGTCCTGGTTTTGGGTCAGGTAGACCGGCAACACCTTGGGCAGGGAGGGCACGAGGTTGTTGACCTCGTTGATGTTGTAGATACCGCCGATGCGAATCGCGCCAGTACTGGCGTCGGCGAGCATCACCGGCTTTTTCAGGTAGCGGTTGATCAGGGGCAGGGCGTCCGTCAGGGTCAGGTTGTCAAGCACCAGTTTGCCCTGGCGCCACGCCAGCGCGGTGTCATCGGGATTAATGGCGGCGACTAGCGGGGTGGCGTCACCCTGACGGAAACTGGCTTGCATGCCTGGGCTCAGCGGCACGCTGGCGTGTTCGCTGTCGCTGGAGACCTGCACCGAGCCCTCCAGTAACATCACCCGAACCTGGTCTTCATATTCCCAGACATTGAACTGCGTGCCGGTCACTCGCACCTGGCCTTCGCCGGTCCGCACGATAAATGGGTGATCGCGGTCGTGGGCGACCTTGAAGAACGCTTCGCCCTTTTTCAAGGTGACCCGGCGCTGGTCCTTGTAATGGCTGTAGACCAACTCGGTGCCCAGGTTCAACTCCACCTGGCTGCCGTCGCCAAGGGTGACTTTTTTCAAGCCATTGGCGGCTTCGAAGCGTTCATAAGAGCTGGGCAACCAGCCTGCTTCCCAGCCGGTGAAGGCGGCAAGCGGCAATGCCGCCAGGCACACCGCTGCGGCTACCGCGTAGGTACGCAGGCGGTTGCGCGGCTTCTTGAGGGGCACGACCACCGCGTCAGGCTTTTCGCGAGGCAGATGATCGGCCACGTCCCAGATCTCAAGCATGGCCGCATATTCGAAAGCGTGCAGCGGATGCACATCGTGCCATTGAGTAAAAGCCTGACGTTCGCCCGGCGTGCAATCTGCAGCATGCAGACGCATGCACCAATGCGCGGCGGCGTCGGTGATGGCGTCATATTCGGTTTCTGAAAGGGGCTTTTCGCTCATTAACTCATCCTGATTTCCCACATTCTAACCTCCCAAGGCAGACGGCGAGAACCGCATCATGGCGATTGCACATCAATTGGAACTTATTCTTGTTTGCGTGCGCCTAAAAAATCAGGAATTAACCTGTCGTCCACTATGGAGTACGAAAATGTTGAAGAAAACCTTGATCGCCCTGTGTGCTACTTCCGCGCTGTTGAGCGCAGGCGCTGCCATGGCCGACAAGCCGGGTGCAGGCTGGATCACCATTGAGAAAGCCATCGAAGTGGCGAAAACCAAGGCCGGTTACATCGAGGTCTACGCCGCTGAAGCCGATGACAATGGCTATTGGGAAGTCAAAGGCCGCAAATCCGATGGCACCGTATATGAAGCCCGCATCGATGGCGCTTCTGGCAACGTGCTGCGTGACCAGAAAGACTGATGTTCCTGCCGGGGGCCGCTCAGGCTCCCGGCTCCAGGTAGCGCCCAAGGTGGGTGATCAGGTACGTCACTGAGTCTGCATTGGCCAGGATGGTGTCAATGCGTTTGTCAGGTACCGACATGAAGATGACCCTTGCGTCCTGCAAGGTCTTGGCGCCCGTCGCCTTGAAAATTTTCTTTTCAATTGCCGAGCCTGGCTGGAAATCCTCCCACAGCTCGGTGAGACTGTCTTGAGTCTTGAACAGCATGGTTGCAGGCGTCATCGTCGATAACGCCGTGCTGCGCAGATCTTCCAGGGTGGTTTTAAGCACTTCGGCGCCGGGCCTTTGGATATTGATCAAGTCCGGGAAGGGCCGCATGCTGTCCAGGTAGGCGATGTCTACGGTGTCCAGCTTCAAGTGCGACAATTCGTGAATCAGCGTACTGGCCCTGGCGTGCGTCGATATGTTGAAGGCCACATTCTCCAGCAAGCGGTTCTGATAAACGTCCAGATTGGGGTCGAAGAAGCGGCTCAGCAGATACAGCTTTCGCTCTCTGTCGGCGGGAATCATGAACGCATAATCCGATGCGGGATCCTGTCGGCTGGTGCCCACCACAAAACGCATGGAATTTGGACCGGTCAAGCTGGGGTCGGTGAGCTCATTGAGTATCTCGTCGATTATTTTGGTGACTTTCGAAACCTGGTCCGGCGTCAGGGTGACGACACCGAACATTTCTCCCAAAAAGCGCCCAACCCGGCTGTTCGGGTCGCGTTGTGTGGCGAATTGCGCGACGTTGCGGCGGCAGTTCAGCGCGTAATAAGTCGCAAAGTTCAGCGCTTCGGTGATGGCTTGGGCTTTCCAGTAGGTCAACGCACCGATATCGCGGATGCCCACCGCTTCAATATTGATATCCCGTGCTTCGTTTCGCCATGTCTTGAGGTATGACTGAGCCCTGCCGAAGCGCGGCTCTTGGTCGCCCAGCTCCAGCACCCATATGCCCTGCGTATTGCGACCGATGTACGGCCCAACCTGCTCGTCGTTGGCGAGGCGCCAGCGTTGTGCAGCTTTCTTGACGCTATACACCTTGCCGGCCAGCGGCACGTAGTATTTCGAGGCTTTGCGGTCTTCATACACCTGGCTGAGCGTGCTTTTTTTCAGGTCTTGCAATGCCACATCCTGTGCCTCGAACGGCTGCAGCCGGGTGCGCGAAGGGCTGGTGATATGCCAGGTGTCGAGGGTGGCGGCGGCGGGCAGTGACGTGTCTGTCAGCTCGGCCAGCGAGCGCTCCTTTTCGGTGGGCGGTGCAAGGGCGGTGCCGTCCAGCGCACTGCGCAGGGCGGCCATCTGCGCCACGCCCCTGATGAAATCCTTGAGCGCAGCCTTCCACTGGTGCAGTTGCAAGGCTTCGGCCGAGCGCTTGAACAAGGTGTAGCTGCGCCATACCACCAGCGGGTAGGCGAGTTTGCCGGCCATGAACTGTACCGCCGTGGGGATTTCCTTGCCGAACAAGCGGGTCGCATGGTCCCACAAGGTTTTGGCGCCTTCTTCGAATTGGCTGCCCAGCACCTTGAGCAACATCAATGTATTTTCACTGAACAGGTAATGCAGCACATTGCCCGCCACTGGCGATGCGGCCAGGCGGATATCGGAGGGGCGATGGCGACTGTCTTTGAGCAAGTGGCGGTAAGTGGCCTGGTGCGGATCTTCCAAGTGCATAAGCACCCAGTCCTGCAGTACGCCCGGCCTTTGTATCTCATCGAGCAGGGCCGTTTCATCCGTATATTCCTTGAACACATGTTGTTCGCTGTACGGCGCGTAAAGCACCCATGGTCCATCGCCGGGGCTCTGCGGGCCGATCAGGTACACGCCCAGCACTTTGGCGGTACTGGCGCCTTCGGTGGCGATCAGTTCCAGCGGTCGAATCATCGCCGTGGCGCCACTGAGTGAGGCGCGGGCCACGGCGTCCGGCATATCGAAAATCTGTTGCACCAGGCTCAACGCCTGGGTGGAAAGGCGTTCCTGCAAGCTGTGTTCGTGGGCGCATTGCAACGCTTGCCAAGGCAATTGGCGGCAAAACAGGCGTCTGCGTTGGCGCGCATCGTCGGTTTTTGTTTCAAGCTGGCTTCGCACCCGCTGTTGATAAGCACTTTTGAGGTCCAGCTGTCGCACCATTTGTATCACCGCACTGGCGTCCAGGGCTTTTGGTAATGGCTTGGAGGTGCGTGAGCGCGGGCGGATGTGTTGCGCCGTCAGGTTTGGCCAGTGCCGCAAGGCAAAGTCGGTCAGGTTGTCGACATTCACATCGAGCACCGCATGGGTGGGAATCAGGATGTCATCGGGGTTGAGCCCTTTGCCGGGAAAGCGCGCCTCAAGCAGCGCCGTCAGCGTGGTTAAGGCGTACGCGCGGATGGGTTGGATGTCATGCAGGTAGTCGTGTTCCTCGCCGGCGTTGTTGCAGTACTGCTCCAGAAGCTCGGCCTGGTGGATTTGCTCCTGAGGCAGCGCCATGCCGAGCCACACCGGCAGTGCCTGCTGGTTGACCATGGCATCGGCCAGCGTGATCGCCCTGCCAAGGTTGGTGGGCGGCGGCTGCTCGATGACGGCGTCCAACCGGTCTTGCAAGGCGCGGGCCCCAAGGCCCATGGATAGCAAGTGATCAACGCCCGCCATGACCGCGTCGTTGTAGCTGTTTACTCGGTCATTCAAAAGGTCCTGATCGATACGTTGCAGCGGCCCCTGGCGAAAGGCCTGATGGGGCTCGCGCAAGCAGAACGGCAGGTTCTCCAGCAGGCTCAAGCTGTTGAGCGGGTGCGCCAGGCGTTGGGTGATTTCATCGCGCAGGGCGCTGACCGAGGCAAAGACTTCGTAGCCCAGGCGCGGGGTCCAGAGCAGCGCCTGGCCCGAGCGCTGCGGGTCGAGACCGCCGCGCTCAGTGATGACAAAAATATTGGCCAGCGGTTGTGGCGTATCGACGGCGTTCAAGTCCAGCGTCAAGCCATAGGCATCCGGCAAAAACCCGTTAAGGCCATGGCGGGTCAAGCGCGACAGACTCTCGGGCTGAAGTAGCGTGTCAACAATGGCCTTGCTGGCGGGCGCCAGGGTTTTATCCAGCCACCTCAGCTCGGCTTCGCTGCGTAACCCCACCAGCATTGAGTGGGCGTGTTTGGCGAGAGTCTTGACGAGAAAATCATGGGGTTGCTGGCGTATGGCGTGCTTGGAGAACAGCAGCAGGACGCGCTCGATGATGGTGTTGAACGTTTTGAGCGTCATGCTCGACAACTGCATGAAGACATTGCCTTCGCCCTTGGTATAAAACTTCGTCCGGGATGAAAAGGGCACTGCGGGCGCCTCTTGGGCCAGGCGTTCAATGAAGTGTTCAAGCATGCTCAATGACTGCACTGGCGTGCGTTCCTCACGCTCCTGGGCACGGGTGGCGTAGGTGTTGATATACACCTCGCTGGCCTTGACGGCCTGTTGCTGCAGTTTCAGTTCGGCGTTGAGCGTATCAGCGATGGTGCTGCGTAACGTCGGATGGCTCGCGCGCTCCAGCGCCAGTGCGTGCTCCACCGCCTGCAGGCTCTGGAGCTGGAGCCGGGCACGCTCGGCCTTGACCGTCGAAGGGCGGCCATCGCCGCGGGTGACCGGATGCAAGGTCCAGCGCCCGGCGGTCTCCAGCGTGGCCAGTTGACTGTCCAGCAGGGCACGCACGTCCAGGGCGCTGTCGAGCAGGGCCGCCAGGTCCACTTGGCCATCGCTGCGTCGGTAGATTGCCAGGGCATGGTTAAGGTTGTCCGTTTGCTTGCGCACAATGTCTTGCACCAGGGTTACAAACACATTGCCGGGAATCGGCCTTGCCGCGATGGCGATCGGGTCCAGGCCGAGCAGCGTGTCGCGCTCATCCAATGAGAGCGCGTTGAGCCATTCGTCCTCGTAACCTTGGGCCTTAAGCATGCTCAACAACCGGTCTTTGAGGTCATCGAGGTTTTCCAGCACCTGTAACCCCCGTGATTGGGTGTAGAGGTACGCGTGGCGCTGGGTGATCATCAAGGTGCTCGCCGGCTCAACGTAGTGTTGATGGGGCGCATAAAGGCGCACCTTTTCCACATTGAGGTTTTCGGCATGGGCACTGCGGGCACTTTGGTCGCTGAGGAACAGAGCCTGAAGTGCGTCACTTTCATCGGCGCTGATAATGTCGCTCTGGCGTTTGAGCAGCACATCGAGGCGAAACTTCTGCGCCATGACCTGGGCAAAAAAATCCACGCGGGAGGTGCCGCTGTCGATATCTTCATTCCAGTAGGTCTGCAGCAGGCTTTCCAAGAGCTTCGAAAAAATGCTTGAGCTCTGTTCGATCAAGGCTTCCCAGCGTTGGCGATCTTCTTCCCGTTCGGCGGTGGTCAGGTCAGTGGTGTCATGTTTTGGGTTCGCGTATTCGCGGGTTTGCCCTTCGGGCCACCCATGGCGCACATAAAATTGCAGCAGCGCTTCGCTCAAGGTCAGCGCGTTGACCCAGCGTGGCGTTGCCTGCTCAGCCTCGCGGGTAAAGACATTGACCCGTGTGTCCCGTAGGTCCAGATGTTTGAACTGCTGGCGGCCCATGATGCTCAGCAGCGTATCGAGCATGTCAGGCAAGGTCGGGGTTTTTTGCAGGTGGCCGAGCATGGCTTTGACATTATCCAACTGGCAGGCCTGCAGCATGCGCCCTTGCTCTGGCATCACGTCACCTTCGATGATCTGAGTGGTCAGCACCATGGGCGTGTCAGCGCCCAGCGAGTTGCGTTGATCCGTCGACAGGTAGTTGAGCAAAGGGGCGCTCTGCAGTGGGTCTTCCAATTGCTCGGTCAATTCGTTCAGCAGTTCAGCATGGCTGTCATAGACCTGGATGCCGTTATCCGGGGTGTAGAGCAACGCCTTGGCGTCGTCGGGTGTCGGGCTGATCGCGAACGCGCCGGCAAGGGGGATGGGGGGCTTGCCGGAAATATTGATCAGCACCTTTTCAACGCGCATGGGGTGATCATGCCGGCGTGTGTCCTGCCGAGATTCGTCGGTGGCCAGGTAGAGGTTGTACAGCCATTCACGGTCTTTGGCGGTGAGCCCCAGCGTGCGTTCACGGGCGGTGGGCGAGGCTTTGCCTTGGGGTTTGAGAAACTCGGCGAAAAAATACGGGGGCGTTAAACGGATCACAGCCTGTCTCCGGCGTGCCAGGAAAAGCACAGGGTAGGCAAGCGCCCGTGACGCAAGGCGGTAAATAATCAGCGTTGCGCACGTTGACAGCGCAGAGCGTGCGTGGTGTTTAATCGAGGGTCTGGATGTTCCATTCGTTGCCCCTTCCAATCATAAAAACGGAGCTTCAAATGTCTGCGCAGTCCCCGACAGTTGCCCCTGCTTGCGCCTCGATCCGCTTCGCCGAACTGGTGGAGTTGCTTCAACAGGTCTTCGTCAGGCACGGCACGTCGCCGCAGGTTGCTGCGATTCTTGCGCACAACTGCGCCAGCGCCGAGCGTGACGGTGCCCATAGCCACGGTATTTTTCGCATCCCCGGTTACCTGTCGACGCTGGCCAGTGGCTGGGTCAACGGCACGGCCGTCCCCAGCGTGACCGACGTGGCCTCAGGCTGTGTGAGCGTCGACGCCGGCAACGGTTTTGCTCAACCGGCCCTGGCGGCGGCGCGCCCGCTGCTGGTGGAGAAGGCTCGCAGCGCCGGCATCGCGTTGCTGGCGATCCATAACTCCCATCACTTTGCGGCCCTGTGGCCGGACGTCGAGCCGTTTGCCGAGGAGGGGCTGGTGGCACTCAGTGTGGTCAACAGCATGACCTGTGTGGTGCCCCACGGCGCGGATCGCCCATTGTTCGGCACCAACCCCATCGCGTTCGCGGCGCCACGGGCCGACGGCGCGCCGATTGTGTTCGACCTGGCCACCAGCGCCATCGCCCATGGCGATGTGCAGATCGCCGCACGCAAAGGCGAGCGCCTGCCGGCAGGCATGGGCGTCGATAGCCTGGGGCAGCCGACCCAGGACCCTAAAGCTATTCTGGAAGGCGGCGCACTGTTGCCGTTTGGCGGGCACAAGGGCTCGGCACTGTCGATGATGGTGGAGTTGCTGGCGGCCGCGCTGACGGGCGGCAACTTCTCGTTCGAGTTCGATTGGACGGACCACCCTGGCGCGCGCACGCCCTGGACGGGCCAACTGTTGATCGTGATCGACCCCAGTAAAACCGCAGGGCAAAGCTTCGCCCAGCGCAGCCAGGAGCTGGTGCGGCAGATGCATGCGGCGGGGCTGCGGCGCTTGCCGGGGGATCGACGCCATCGTACGCGGGCGAAGTCGCAGGAAAGCGGAGTAGAGCTGGATGCGCAGGCGTTGCGCGAGTTGAGGGCGTTGGCAGCGGGGTGAAACAGGCTGCGCGGGTGCGCAGCCTGGATGCATCAGTTACGGCGACCCAGCAACAGGCCGACCACCAGGCCAAAGCCTGCGGAAATGGCCACGGTCTGCCATGGGTGCCCACCGATATAGGTTTCGGTGGCATCCACGACCGGCTTGCTGCGTTCGCGCACGTTGGACACCGATTCCAGGGCTTGCTTGAGTTTGATGGCGACCTGCTCGCGCAGGGTTTCACCTTCCTCGCCCACCAGGGATGCGCTGCTTTTGAGCAGTTTGTCCGATTCTTCGATCAACGCGCTCAGTTCGCTGAACGCTTGGTCCTTGATTTGATCTTCGCCAGCTTGGGCGGCGGTTTTGCGGGCCATTGAGTGACTCCTTGCAGGTGGATGTGGCAGTGAACAATGGAGTATCGGGGGGTGGCAAAAGTTGCAGTTTTTTTCCCCACGCGCTCATCCGAGGCAAAATCCCGATCGGGAACGTTGGGCCTACAGTGTAAGATGTCACCTATTTGTGCAGCAGGTAATTCAACATGAGCTTCAATCTCGCCAACAAGACCCTCGCCGAACGCGCCGAGCTGGAAGATGAAAAGTCGCGCCTCTACGACCTGTGGCAAACCAACCTGGGCAAGGCAAAGGGCGAAGCCGCGCGCTTGTTCGGTGAGCGCGCCAAGCGCAAGGGCAAATGGGCCGAATGGGTGCGTGCCGAACTCGACGGCATGTCGCCGCCGGAGTTTTCCAACATGGTGCGCAGTGAAGTCAACAAGCTGATGGCGGCGGCGAAGTAAAGCACGCCACAATCGCTTCGCGCACCTTGAGCAACAGCGGGTCCAACTGAGCCTGGGTACGCCAGCCCAACTCCACCGGGTAATGCGGTAGTGCCAGCGGGCAGGGCAGCACGCGTAAGCCGGTCATTTGCGCAATGGCGTGGGCCGCATGCCCGGGAATGGTTGCCACTGCGGTGCTGCCTTTGAGCAGATACGGCAGCGCGGCAAAGTGGCTGGTGGACGCGCACACGTGGCGGCGCAGCCCGTGCGCCGCCAAGCCTTCATCGGTAATGCCGATAAACCCGCCTGACGACACCAGTACATGCTCGCGTGTGACAAACCCCTGCAGGTCGATGGCCTCCTGGCCCGGCGCCAGGCTATGGGGGTCTACCAGGCAACGGTAGTCACCTTCCCCCAGCACCTGTCGGCTCAACCTGCGCTCGGTAAAACCGCCGGCGGTAATGGCCAGGTCCAGCGTGCGCTCGAGCAGGGCGGCGGCGACAATCTGGCTGTAGGTCTGGCGAAAGATCACCCGTAGCTTGGGCAGGCGCACTGCGATGGCCTCCATCAGGCTTCGGCCATAGGCAATCTCGAAGTCATCCGACAGCCCCAGCACCACCGAGCGCCCCTCGTAGTGCAGGTTTTGCGGGCTGATCATCGCCAGGCTCTGGCGGCAGCGATCCAATGCCTCACTGATCACCGGTTTCAACTGGTTGGCCCGCAACGTCGGCGCCAGGCCGCGGCCGGTGCGCACGAACAAAGGGTCGCCGTACAGCTCACGCAAGCGCCGCAAGCCGGCGCTGATCGCCGACTGCGTCACGCCCAGGCGCAGCGCCGCACGGCTGGCACTGGATTCGTCGTGCAGGGCTTCGAAGGTTTTGAGCAGGTTCAGGTCAACCTGGGCGATATTCATCTGGCTCATATCATTTAGCACTGAGGTGGGCTTTATTCATGATCGAGTCTGGCCGGAGAATGGGCAACCCTTATCTATCGGAGTGAGCCTGATGCCTGTATCGACTGTCGCAGCCCTGCAAATCGGCGCCTTGCCTGGCGGCAAGGCTGACACCCTGGCGCAGATTCTGGCCTATGAGGAGCAAATCCAGCGCAGTGGCGCGCACTTGGTGGTCATGCCCGAGGCGTTGCTGGGTGGCTATCCCAAGGGCGAAAGCTTTGGCACCCAATTGGGTTATCGCCTGCCCGAAGGCCGGGAAGCCTTTGCGCGGTATTTTGCCAATGCCATCGACGTGCCGGGTGCCGAGACCGAGGCGCTGGCCGGGTTGTCGGCGCGTACCGGTGCCAGCCTGGTGCTGGGCGTGATCGAACGCAGTGGCAGCACGCTGTATTGCACCGTGTTGTATTTCGAACCCTCGGGCGGCCTGGTGGCCAAGCACCGCAAACTGATGCCGACCGGCACCGAGCGGCTGATCTGGGGCAAGGGCGACGGCTCCACACTGCCGGTGATCGATACCGCGGTGGGGCGTATCGGCGGCGCGGTGTGCTGGGAAAACATGATGCCGTTGCTGCGCACCGCGATGTACGCCAAGGGCGTTCAGGTGTGGTGTGCGCCCACCGTGGACGAGCGCGAGATGTGGCAGGTGAGCATGCGCCATATCGCCCATGAAGGGCGTTGCTTTGTGGTCAGCGCCTGCCAGGTGCAGGCATCGCCCGAAGCTCTGGGTGTGGAGGTTGCCAACTGGCCGGCGGACCGTCCGTTGATTGCCGGTGGCAGCGTGATTGTCGGGCCCATGGGCGATATTTTGGCGGGGCCGTTGGTGGGCGAGGCGGGGTTGTTGACGGCGCAGATCAATACCGATGATCTGGTGCGGGCACGGTACGACTATGACGTAGTGGGGCATTACGCCCGGCCGGATATTTTTGAATTGGTGGTGGACGAGCGCGCCAAGCCAGGCGTTCGCTATATCACTGACTGAACGCAATCAACCTGTGGCTTGCCTGCTATGGCGGCCTGACAGCCGACGCCTATCTACCTGACACCCCACGATCCAACTGTGGGAGCTGGCTTGCCTGCGAAGACGGCCTCACAGTCAACACAGTTGGACCGGGTATGTATCCGTTATTTAGGTAACGGCCACCTAGGGTTCCGCCCTGACGGCGGCTCACTTTTGAGAAGCGCAAAAGTAAGCAAAACGCTCTTGCCCCACCACTCGGCACCTCGCCTAGGCTCGGTGTGCCCGTAATCCGCCAGTGATTTGGGAGGCCGCCGCCACGCGCCATCCATGGCGCGGGGCGGCTAAACCGGCATCCCTGCCGGTTTACCCCCCAAATCCCTGTCGAATTCCGGCCAGCGTGGTTTAACGGGGCGCCTGAGATCAAAAGCAGATCAAGATCAAGAGCGGCTCGCTTCGCATCGTGGTTACCGGTGGGTGCGGCGAACTGCACAGTTGTGTAGATACCTATGACCATCGCAGGCAAGCCACACACTAGGTTCCGTTCGCCCACTCTTCGCGGGTGATCTCCCAGAGTTCCCGAGGGAAAGTGTCGGTTGCACGCTGATTACCAAGTGGCGGTGTTAGGCAAGTCCAAGGTGCCACGTTCCACAAAACGCATGGTGCCAAACAGGCCACCCGCCAGTTTGCCGCGCAGCACGTAGGGCAGGTTGTTCAGGCTTTGGGTCTGGCTCAGGCCCAGGGTCTGGCGCAACACCGAAAACGCTGAAACGCTGACTGGCACCATCAACACGGTCTCGGAGAAGCGGGGGATGCTGCCAGCCTGATCGCTGACGCCAGAAGCGAGTGGCCGGCCATTGACCTCCAGGTCCAGGGCCACGCCGTTGTAGTCGATTGCCGCTTCATTGGGGTTCTGCACCCGCAGCTTCACGGCAAAGCGTACTTCCAGGTCCTGGCTTTGCAGCGGCTCGATACCCACTACATTGATGTTCACCGGGTCACGGTTGGGGAACAGTGCGCAGGCGCTCAAGGTCAGCAGCAACAGCGATAGAACCATGAGCTTGCGCATAGAGAAATGCTCCTACTTTGGGGTGACGTCCGGGTCTTGCATGACCTTGAGGGTAGAGGACTCCGGCTCGAATTCATCTTCTTCCAGCTCTATGAACTCTTCGGGCAGGAAAATGTTCAGCAAGATTGCACAGAATGCGCCCACGGTGATCGGCGATTCGAAGATGTTGTGCAGCGCCTTGGGCAGCTCGCGCAGCACTTGCGGCACGGCGGCGACGCCCAGGCCCATGCCTAGGGAAATCGCCACGATCAGCACATTGCGCCGATGCAGGCCCGCTTCGGCGAGGATCTTGATGCCGGCCACGGCCACGGTGCCGAACATGATCAGGGTTGCGCCGCCGAGGACCGGCTTGGGCATCAGTTGCAACACTGCGCCGATCATCGGGAACAGCCCCAGCAGCACCAGCAGGCCGGCAATGAAGTAGGCCACGTAGCGGCTGGCCACGCCGGTCAATTGGATCACGCCGTTGTTCTGGGCGAAGGTCACCATCGGCAGGCTGTTGAAGGTGGCGGCCATTGCGGAGTTGAGGCCGTCGGCTAGCAGGCCGGACTTGATGCGCTTGATATACAGCGGGCCCTTGACCGGTTGCTGGGAAATCATCGAGTTGGCGGTCAGGTCGCCGGCTGCTTCCAGGGGCGAAATCAGGAAGATTACCGCCACCGGGATAAACGCCACCCAGTCGAACGAGAAACCGTACTTGAACGGCACGGGCACGCTGATCAGCGGCACCTGGGGCAGGGCGGCCATGTCGACGCGGCCCAGCAGCCACGCGACTACAAAGCCCAGGGTCAGGCCGATCACGATCGAACCCAGGCGCAGGAACGGGTTGTTGAAGCGGTTGAGCACCACGATGGTCAGCAGCACCAACGCCGCCAGGCCCATGTTGCCCGCCGCGCCCAGGTCGCTGGCGCCATAGCCGCCAGCCATGTCGGTGACCGCCACCTTGATCAGCGACAAGCCCATCAAGGTGATGATGGTGCCGGTGACCACCGGGGTGATCAGTTTGCGCAGCTTGCCGATGAACTGGCTGAGCACCACTTCGATAAACGCCGCGAAAAAGCAGATGCCAAAGATCGTCGAGAGGATCTCATCGGTGCCGCCGCCCCGGGCCTTGACCATGAACCCGGCGCTCAAAATCACGCTGATAAACGAAAAGCTGGTGCCTTGCAGGCATAACAGCCCCGAACCCACCGGCCCGAAGGTGCGCGCCTGCACAAAGGTGCCAAGCCCCGAGACAAACAGCGCCATGCTCACCAGGTACGGCACTTCGCTTTCCAGCCCCAGTACGCCGCCGACGATCAGGGTGGGCGTGATGATGCCGACAAAACTCGCCAACACATGCTGCAACGCGGCAAAAATCGCGGCGGTGAAGTGCGGGCGGTCTTCGAGGCCGTACATGAGGTCGGATTTATAGCGCGGGCGGCGGGCTTGAGCGTCAGACAAAATGATGGCTCGGGTCAGAAAATGGAGGCGCAGGATGCCAGAAAGTGCAAGGCGCCTGAAGTGTAAAAAAATATTTATAAATACCCTGTGCCAAAGCCGTGGCCCAGCCGATATCAAGCATAGGCCCACACTACAACGACAACAGTGGTGACCAAGGTCTGGGCAGCGCGTTGACGCTGACGGATCGTTTCGCGGCAAGGATGCACGCAAACACTACTTCTGAGAGCAGCCCTATGTCCCTCCGTCACCTGAATATTGCCCCTCGTGCGTTTATCGGTTTTGCCTTCATTGCGGTTCTGGTGGTGCTGCTGGGCGTGTTTGCGGTCAACCGTATGACGCAAATGCGCCAATCCTCCCAGGACATGAGCGCCAACCAACTGCCCAGCATGACTCACCTGGGCACCATCACCGAAAACGTGCTGCGCATGCGCATTCTGTCGTTTCGCGTGCTGGTCAACCGCGAGCCTGCCGCCTTGCAGGAAGCCGAGACACGCATTGGCGTGCTGGCTGACAAGGTCAAGACCGCCCAGGCCGCCTACGCCACGCTGCCTGCGGGCGCGGAGGAGGCTGCGTTGTACAAGGCCTTTGGCGTCACCCTGGACAACTACCTCAAAGCCCAGGCCGAGATGGTGGCATTGTCCAAACAAGGCAAGGTCGACGAGATGCGCGCACTGATCAACAGCCGCATCAAGGACGGCACCGACCAGATGGGCGAGCAATTGAACAAGCTGATCGCCATCAATGCGGCCGACGCCAAGCAAGCCGACGTAGACGCCGGGCAAAGCTACGAGGGTGCGATCACCGGTGTGGTAGCGGTCTCTGTAGTGGCGGCGTTGCTCACCGTGCTACTGGCCTGGTTGCTGACCCGCAGCATCGTGACCCCGCTGCGCAAGGCTGTGGAAGTGGCCGAAACCATTGCCGCCGGCAACCTCAGCAAAACCATCGAGGACGATGGCAAGGACGAACCGGCGCGGTTGCTCAGTGCGCTGTCGACCATGCAAGCCAGCCTGCGCCAGACCATCCAGCACATCGCCGGTTCGGCCACGCAGCTGGCTTCGGCGGCGGAAGAGTTGAGCGCGGTCACCGAAGAGGCCTCCCGTGGCCTGCAACAGCAGAACAATGAAATCGACCAGGCCGCCACGGCTGTCAATGAGATGACGGCGGCAGTGGAGGAAGTGGCGCGTAACGCGGTGTCCACCTCCGAGGCGTCCGGGCAGTCCAACCAGGCGGCGCGGGAAGGCCGTGATCGGGTGATGGAAACCGTCGGTGCGATCCAGACCATGACCCAGGACGTGCAGAACACCTCCGCGATGATCGAGGGCCTGGCCGCCCAGGGCCGGGATATCGGCAAGGTACTGGATGTGATCCGCGCGATTGCCGAGCAAACCAACCTGCTGGCGCTTAACGCAGCGATTGAAGCCGCCCGTGCCGGCGAGGCCGGACGTGGCTTTGCGGTGGTCGCCGATGAAGTGCGCGCCCTGGCCCATCGCACCGCGCAGTCGACCCAGGAAATCGAGAAAATGGTCGCCGGCATCCAGAACGGCACCGGTGAGGCGGTGCAGTCCATGCAACAAAGCAACCAGCGCAGCCAGACCACCCTGGAAATGGCACGCGCAGCCGGCGCCTCACTGGAGCAGATCACGGCGTCCATCAGCCTGATCAACGAACGCAACCTGGTGATTGCCAGCGCATCGGAAGAACAGGCCCAGGTCTCCCGCGAGGTGGACCGCAACCTGGTCAACATCCGCGACCTGGCCACCCAGTCGGCCGCGGGCGCGAACCAGACCAGCGCAGCCAGCCATGAACTGTCGAGGCTGGCGGTGGACTTGAACGGAATGGTGGCCAGGTTCGTCGTCTAACAGCTGCCACAAAACCCTGTGGGAGCTGGCTTGCCTGCGATAGCAAACGAACAGTCAGCACTTACCGTTATCGCAGCATAGGTATCTGTAGCGCTCAACGGTAACCACGATGCGAAGCGAGCCGCTCTTGATCTTGATCTGCTTTTGATCTCAAGCGCCCCGTCAAACCACGCTGGCCGGAATTCGACAGGGATTTGGGGGGTAAACCGGCAGGGATGCCGGTTTAGCCGCCCCGCGCCATGGATGGCGCGTGGCGGCGGCCCCCCAAATCACTGGCGGATTACGGGCACACCGAGCCTAAGCGAGGTGCCGAGTGGTGGGGCAAGAGCGTTTTGCTTACTTTTGCGCTGTTCAAAAGTGAGCCGCCGTTGAACTGCCCCCCGAAAGTTGGACAGGGGACGCTATTGATTTAGTGCCTGGGTCCGAAATTGTACTGGACTCAAGCCATTCAGTCTGAGGCTTATGCGGTCTTGGTTGTAGTAGGCGATGTAATCCT